>NCHD01000092.1 GCA_002257045.1 Hydrogenophilales bacterium 16-61-112
TTTGATCGAGCTGAAGCTGCGTCGCGCATGCAGCGCCAGCATCAGCCCGGCCGGGCGACCGTCCCATTCCTGTTGCACCCGTACCGTATGCCCGGCTTCGCGCAGGAAGCACGCCCAGCGTGCGGCAGTGTGCCAGTTGCCATTGCGATGTTCGCGGCCGTAGGGGGTGATGAGGGCGATGCGCATGGAGCGAGTTTACGCTGGGCGGGAGGGATCGCGGATAATCGGCGGATGAACGAAACCGCTATTTCCTCACGCGACAACCCGATTTTCAAGCGTCTTAAAAAGCTCATGGAGTCAGCCCGTGCAAGGCGCGACGCGCAGATGAGCGTGCTCGACGGCGAGCATCTGCTGATCGCTTATCTGGACGCAGGCGGCCAGCCGCATACGCTGGCGCGCGCGGCTTCGTTCGATGCACTGCGCTTTGCGCAGCTGGCTGCGCGCAGTCCGCAGGCGAAGGTGATCGTGTTGCCCGATGCGCTGTTTGCCGAGCTCGCGCCGGTGGCAACGCCGACCGGCATGCTGGCCGAGGCGGCCTGGCTTGCGCCGCCCGAAATCGCGAACACGCCGCTCGTCGTCGTGCTGGAAGACATTCAGGATCCGGGCAACCTCGGCTCCATGCTGCGCACGGCGGCGGCGGCGGGCGCCACGCTGGCGGTGCTGTCGCGGGGCTGCCACGACGCATGGTCGCCGAAGGCGCTGCGTGGCGGGCAGGGGGCGCAGTTCGTGCTGCCGATGCGGCGGGACGTGGAACTGGCGGCGTGGTTGAACGCTTTTTCCGGCCAGAGCATCGCGCTGGCGCTGGGCGAGGCAAATGATTTTTATGCGCAGGACTATGTCGGTGCGACCGCGCTGGTGGTGGGCAATGAGGGAAGCGGCCTGACTGCTGCTGTGACCCTGAATGCGAGCCGGTGCGCACAAATCCCCATGCCGGGCCGGGTCGAGTCGCTGAACGCCTCTGCAGCGCTGGCGGTGGCGATGTTCGAGGTGGTGCGGCAACGTCGCAGCGGCAGGGGCGTGGCCGCTTGAGTCAGGTTCGCGTCAGGCCGCAGGGTCGGTATGCAGGCCTAGCTCCTGCCGCCAGTCGCGCTGCAACAGCGCAAGGACGCTTTCGGCAGGAACAGGCTGGCTGATTAAATAGCCCTGCACGACCGGACAGCCGATTTTGTGCAACACGTCGAGCTGGCTCCGGGTCTCCACGCCTTCGGCCACCGTATCCAGATTGAGACCTTTGCACAGGGCGAGTATCGAGTTGACCAGCGCTTCGTTGACCGAGTCGTGGCGGAGATCCTTGACGAAATATCGGTCGATTTTAAGGACGTCGAGCGGAAACCGCTTCAGGTGCGCCAGCGACGAGTAGCCGGTACCGAAATCGTCGATGGCGATCGACACGCCCAGCGCTTTCAGCTCCAGGATCTTGTGCGCGGCGGCATCCATGTCCCCCATCAGGATGCCTTCGGTGAGCTCCAGTTGCAGAGACTGCGGCGGCAGCCCGGATTGCGCGAGGGCTGACTGCACGTTCGAGAGCAAGTCGCGGTTCCAGAACTCCTTGCTGGAAACGTTGATGGCGATCACCAGATCGCTGAACCCGGCCGCATGCCAGCGCGCCCCCTGCGTGCAGGCTGCGCCCAGCAGCGTGCGCCCGACAGGGAGGATTACGCCGGTGTCTTCCAGCATGTCCAGAAAGGCCGCAGGGCTGAGCAAGCCCTTTGCCGGGTGGTTCCAGCGGATCAGGGCCTCGACCGTGCAGGTGCGTCCGCTGTTGAGGTTGATCTGCGGCTGATAGTGAAAGCTGAACTCATTGCGTTCCAGCGCATGGTGCAAATCGGTGTCCAATTGCAGCCGTTCTTCGGCCATGGCGTTCATTGCCGCGTCATAGAGGTGATAGCGGTTCTTGCCGCTGCTCTTGGCGTAATACATCGCGGTGTCCGCGTTTTTCAGCAGGTCGCTCGAACTGGCGCCGTCCGTCGGATAGGCGCTGATGCCGATGCTGCAGCTGTTGAACAGCTCACGTTCGGCAATCTGGTACGGCGCCACCATGACGGCCAGGATTTTGTCGACGACGTGGAAAATTTGCGATGTCGCCTGCACATCGCTCATCACCACCACGAACTCGTCTCCGCCCAGTCTGGCGACGAGATCATTGCTGCGCACGGCCGACCGCAGTCGTTGGGCTACCCGGCAGATCAGCTGGTCGCCGACGGCATGGCCCAGGGTATCGTTGACGCGCTTGAAGTTATCCAGGTCAATGAACAAGATGCCGATCATGGTCTTGTGCCGCCTGGCATGGGCCAGCGCCTGCTCCAGATGTTCCAGCAGCAAGCGGCGGTTGGGCAGGCTGGTCAGCGCATCGTGAATGGCCAGGTGTTCGCGCTCGTGGCTGATGCGGGTGGTGTGGCGCAGCACCACGGCCGCTACGATCACGCCGACCACCAGGGCCGCGCCACACAGCAGATACATCCAGAAGCGCGCCACCCTTTGCGCCTCGTACGCCTTGCGACTGGCGGCCAGCGCGACCTGCTGGGTTTCGGCGTCGAGCTGAAACAAGACGGCCAGTACCTGGTTTTGCGTCGGGATGGCGCGGGTAAGGGTGACTCTTTCAGCCTCCTGGTTGAGTTGGGCGTTGATCAGATCGATGACCTCGGTCTGGATCGGCTGCGCAACCTGAATCAGTTGTTGCTGCCGGGCGATCAGTTTGTATTCGCGGGCATTCAGCGGCATGTCCTGCAAAGTCTGCCGCGCAACGACGTACTCCGCCGCCTTTGCATTGAATCGGGTGAGCAGGTCGTCGCGCTCGAATGGGTCGTCGACCTTGGACAGGGTCAGCATGATCAGTGTGCGTTCACGCGCGACGTTCAGCATGGTTTTGGTGAGATTCTGCTTGCGCATGTGAACATTGACCACGGTATCGAGGTTGTGCGTCGTGATGCCCAGTTGCTGCAGGCCGATCGTCGTGACGAACAGAATCAGCAGCAGCTGCACGACGAACCCTGCAAGCAGCGCCGCACTCCAGGCGGCGGGTCGAATATGGCGGGGCGGGGTTTCGGAAGGAGCGGGCATGACGCTGGTCAGGGGTGGGGCCGGTATTCTGGCGGCCAGGAAAAACGATCGGTTAGCACTAAACGGCTCTCATTCGTTAAAAAATAGGGGGTGGCTGTAAATTTAATGATGGTCATCCGGGCGTGATGCAACCCGATGCCGCGCTCTTTACTGTCAATGCGGCTAGACTTGAATGAGGGCTTTGCAAGCGCCGAAGTTATTGATCACAGGTAATGGAGCAGCTGATGCAGGACTGGAAAACGGGCAACCCGGTTGACTATATCGTTCCGCTGGAAGCGCTAACGATGGCCGATGTGCCACGTGTGGGCGGCAAGAACGCGTCGCTCGGAGAGATGATCAGCACCTTGTCCAATGCGGGCGTCAAGGTGCCGGGCGGGTTTGCCACCACGGCGCAGGCGTTCTGGGACTATCTCGACCACAACCATCTGCGCAGCCGTATCCATGCACGGCTGGATGCGTTGAACATCACGGACGTCACCGCACTGGTGCTCGCCGGCGCCGAAATTCGCGCTTGGGTGGAAGGTGCTGTCTTGCCGCCCGCGCTGGAAGCCGGGCTGCGTGCTGCCTATCGCACACTGGGCGATGGCGTGTCGGTCGCGGTGCGTTCGTCCGCCACGGCCGAGGACTTGCCCGACGCCTCGTTTGCCGGCCAGCAGGACACCTTCCTGCACATATGCGGCGAGGCGGCTTTGCTCGCCCATGTCAAAAAAGTCTTCGCCTCGCTCTACAACGACCGCGCTATCGCCTATCGCGTGCATCATGGCTTTGCGCATGCCGAAGTGGCGCTGTCCGCCGGGGTGCAGAGCATGGTGCGCTCGGATCGTGCCAGCGCCGGCGTGATGTTCACGCTCGATACCGAGTCGGGCTTTCGCGATGTGGTGTTCATTACGGCGGCCTACGGACTGGGTGAAACCGTGGTGCAGGGTTCGGTCAATCCGGACGAGTTTTACGTTCACAAGCCGATGCTGGCGCAGGGATTTCCGGCTGTGGTGCGGCGCGAGCTGGGCGAAAAGGCGATCCGCATGGTGTGGCGCGATGGGGTCAATGTGATCGAGAACACCCCCGTTGAGCTGCGCCGTCAGTTTTCCCTCACCGATGCAGACGTGCTGGAGCTGGCGCGCCAGGCGGTGACGATCGAGAACCACTACGGCCGGCCGATGGATATCGAATGGGCAAAGGATGGCGAGACCGGCGAGCTGTTCATCGTGCAGGCGCGGCCGGAAACCGTGAAGACGCGGGTTCATGGCGCGGGCGAGCATTACGCCCTGGAAACGGCTGGCACGGTACGCATCAGCGGCCGCGCCATCGGCCAGAAAATCGGCGCCGGTGCGGTGCGGATCGTCGCCAGCCCGGCGGAAATGGATCGGGTTCAGGCAGGCGATGTGCTGGTGACCGATATGACCGACCCCGACTGGGAGCCGGTGATGAAGCGGGCGGCTGCGATCGTCACCAATCGCGGTGGGCGAACCTGCCATGCGGCGATCGTCGCGCGTGAGCTGGGCATTCCCGCCGTGGTGGGAACGGGCGAGGCGACGACGGTCTTGAAGGATGGTGAGGGGGTCACGGTATCGTGCGCCGAGGGAGACACTGGTCTGGTGTACGCCGGCATGCTGGCGTTTTCGGTGGAAACCCTGGCGAGCGAGAGCCTGTCGCCCCCGCCAGTCAAACTGATGATGAACGTCGGCAATCCCGAGCGCGCGTTCGAATTTGCGCAGATTCCGAATCAGGGCGTCGGCCTTGCGCGGCTGGAATTCATTATCGCGCGCATGATCGGCATGCACCCGCTGGCCTTGCTGGACTATGCCGGGCAGTCTCCCGCCGTGCGTGAGGAAATCAACCTGCGCATCGCAGGCTATGCCGATCCGGTGACGTTCTACGTGGACAAGCTGGCGGAGGGCATCGCCACGCTGGCGGCGGCGTTCTGGCCGCAGCCGGTGATCGTGCGATTGTCCGATTTCAAGTCCAACGAATATGCCAACCTGCTGGGCGGCGCTCGCTACGAGCCGAAGGAGGAAAATCCCATGCTGGGTCTGCGCGGCGCGGCACGCTACGTGTCGCCCTTGTTCCGTCCGGCATTCGAACTGGAATGCCGGGCGCTCAAGCAGGTGCGCGAGACCCTGGGCTTGACCAACGTCGAGGTCATGATCCCCTTCGTGCGCACAGTCGAGGAATGCGCGACCGTGGTCGAACTGCTGGCGGCCAATGGCCTCAAGCGCGGCGACAATGGTCTGCGGCTGATCATGATGTGCGAGATCCCGTCCAACGTACTGCTGGCGGACGACTTCCTGCAACTGGTCGACGGCTTTTCCATCGGCAGCAACGACCTCACCCAGTTGACACTCGGCATCGATCGCGATTCCGGATTGGTGGCCGAGGGCTTCGATGAGCGCAATCCGGCAGTGAAAAAACTGCTGGCAGAGGCGATCGCCGCCTGCAACCGTCACGGCAAGTACATCGGCATCTGCGGCCAGGGGCCGAGCGATCATCCAGACCTCGCCGATTGGCTGGTGGCGCAGGGCATCGGCTCGATTTCGCTCAATCCGGACACGGTGGTGGCCACCTGGCAACGGCTGGCGCGGGCGTGATGTTTTGTCGCTCTTTCAGGGAGGTGACATGCAAGCACCGACGGCAAGGCCACGCAAAAGCGGGTTGAAAGGGTTTCTGCGGCTGGTCGGGGTTCCGCTGCTGCTTTTTTGCGGGGTACCTGGCGTTCGTTGTGAACTGGGCGTATTCCGATGGCGAGCGTGCGGGTTATCTGCAGAAGTTTTCGCACAAGGGCTGGATCTGCAAGACCTGGGAAGGCGAACTGGCCATGACGACCGTGCCAGGCGTGGCGCCGGTATTGTG
>NCHD01000093.1 GCA_002257045.1 Hydrogenophilales bacterium 16-61-112
GGTCTCCATCATCGGCTTCAGCGTGCTGAACGCGGTGCTGATCGGACAGATCGACGTGCGCAGCGTCAACCGCAGCAGCTGGATCGCCAGCCTCGGCGGACGCTACGGGTTGACCAACCGGCTCGAAATCGAGACCCGCGTGCCCTATGTGTACCGCACCGACGACACGGTGACGCGACCCATCGGCGGCGTCGCAAGCGACCAGTTGTTCAGCTCGGACGGCAACGGCCTGGGCGACATCGAGCTGGCAGCGCGCTACCAGTTCAATGCGCCGCGCGACGACGGCGCGTTTTATGTGGCGGGGCTGCGCTTCAAGACACGCACCGGCAAGGACCCGTACGAAGTCGAGTACGACACGAATTTCAATCTACCCAAGGAGCTTGCGACCGGCTCCGGCTTTTACAGCCTGCAGCCCAGCCTGAGCGCCGTGCTGCCGGCCGACCCGGTGGTGTTTTTCGGCGGCATCAATTACGTCTGGAACATCAAACGCGATGTCAACGCGGTTCGTTACACGAATGGAAGCGTGATCAGCTTCCAAAATATTGGCGAAGTGGATCCCGGCGATTCGGTCGGCCTCAATTTCGGCATGGGGCTGGCGCTCAACGAACGCAGCTCGTTCAGCCTGAGTTACGAGCACACCTGGATCGACAAGACCACGTTCGTTCAACTCGCCACCCTGCAGGCGGGTTTTTCCTACCGACTGAACAAGCGCACCAACCTGAATCTGTCGGTCGGCGCCGGGCTGACCGACGACACGCCGGACACCACCCTCACCTTGCGGGTGCCGATCCGCTTCTGAGCGCATGCGCTGCACCCAGTCAAAAAGCCAGGCTGCCTGCCTGGCTTTTTGACTGCTGTGAACTGAATACCGCGCTTAACGCAAATTGTTCAGGCTTTGATTGAGCACATTGAGCCGCGCCTGGACGGCGAGCATCTGCGCATTGAGCGTGATGTTCAGCGTGGTGATATTGCGGATCACCTGATTGTTCACCGAGTTCTGGATGAAGGTCGCTAGCGCATCAGGCGGCAGATTGGCGGGCAGCGCAACGCTGTTGCCCGGCCCGTTCTGGATCAGGATCAGCGAGCCGTTCGTGGTCACCTGCGCGGTCTGCGTGGGCGGGGGCACGTCGCTTGTGGCAACCGGACTCGTGGCGCCGCCCGCACCTGCGTTGCCCGCCTCACCCGATGCCGCGCCCGGGCCGCCGGCGGTTTGCGCCAGCAGCGGCGCCATCGGCTGCACCACGGGTTCGCTCACCCTGGCCGGCACATTTACCGGAACGGCGCTCTGCACGCTTACGCTGACCGGCCCCGTTTGCGTAAACGGGATGAGCGCCCGCGAGTTGAACGCCGCCGTCATCAACTCGCCGTTGAGGTAAGTCTGGCCGTTGATCTGGGTCAGTCGCTCGATGCCGTCGATGGAAAACGGCAGCACGAAATCCTGACCGTTCCAGCTGACAATGAAGCCGCCGCGCATGCGGTCGAGCACGTCATCGCTGGCGCGAGGCGCATCACTGAAGGCGGAGCTGACTGGCTCCCAGACGGGCAGCCTGTCCGGGTCGGAACTGGCCTCGCACAAGCAGGCATAGCCCGACAGGAGGGCGATCAGTGCAATCACCAATATGACGCCGGGGGAGGGACCCGAACGATAGCAATCGCGATTACAGGAATAGAGGACGGGAAACTCACACTGGCGCGGCATGTTGATGCTCCCTGTTCGGGTTCAAGTGTCCGTTCGCCCCCGCTGTGCCGGATGGCTGCACAAAGGGTGGCATCGGCCTGAACATGATGCGTGTTGGCTAATAGTCGCCGGGCGGGCGGCGCAGCAGCGTGACGTTGGCCAGGTCACCCGGGCCACTCGCGAGTCCCACCGGGGCCTGCTCGCGCACGCGCCAGTCCGTCGGATGATTGAACACCACCTGGTGGGCGTGCCCGTTGATGACGAACACGATGCGGTTGATCATCATGCGTTCGAACTCGGACAGCGCCATCACGCGTGCGCCCTGGGCCGGGTCGCCGAACGCCACCTTGCCGCCGCGCACGCCCTTGACGACGACGAAATGGTTGTAGCGGCCGTCGCGGATCAACACGATGGCCGGCACGCCCACCTTGCCCAGCTTGTCGAGTCTGGCGCTGTAGCCGTTGGCTGCGTAGCCACGCGATTCGAGATAGCGTTTCATGTCGAGCATGGAAAAGCCTTCCTTGCGGATCTTGTCGTGGTCGCCGGTTTCCCACATTGCGCGGTACACGGCTTCTTCCTTGACCGGGTCGCCATAGTGATGGGTGAGCAGGGTGGCGACCGCGGCCGAGCCGCAACTGAAGTCGTATTGCTGGCGCACAGTGAAGCGGAACTGGCGCTCCTTCATGCTCATGGTCTTGAAGTTGAATGAGCCGGAGCCGGCGCCCGGAATATCGACCATGCCTGCCCGCGCAGCCGGCATCGCGAGCAGCGCCGTCAGAAAAAGAGCGATCACGCGCATCTCATTCGCTCCTATTGCATCTGGATATTCAGGATCACGGCATTTTGAATCAGCACGTTGTTGCCTGAATTCTGGATCACGGTATTAAGCCCCGCATTGTTTGCCAGCGAGCCGTCGCTCACGCTGTTGTAGCCGGTCACCAGATCGCTGGCCGAGTTGTCGTAGACGGCGCCATCAAGGTTGTTGGTATTGGTGGGAATCAGTGCCTTGCCGCGCTGGCCTGCCAACAGGTCATCTGAAACAGCCGTATCGAACGCCGCGTCGCCGACGCCAAGGCCCGGTCCGGATTCGGCCCAGGCCAGTTGATTGGGAAATGCAAAAATCAAAACCGGGACGAGTTTCTTGAGTATCGCAGTCAGGATAGTCATGACAAATCCTCTTGGAAATCCCTGGAACCGCGAGCGCGGTTCCAGGGCATCGGCTTACTGCACCGTCAGGTTAGCCTGAACGGTTACGCCGATTTGGGTCAGGGCATTGGCCCCGGTGTTTTGCGACAGGGAAATGATGCCTGCGCCGTTGGTGACGCTGCTGGTCATATTGTTGGACGCATCGAAGCTGCCCGCGTTGCCGCCCTGCGAGTCTCCCCCGTTGCCGCCAACCGCACCGCTGCCGGTGGTGGCAGAAGCCATGACCGAGCTGTCGGCGCTGCCACCCATCTCGCCATTGCCGCCGGTGCCATCGCCGCCGGTGGCCGTTGCCGCACCGCCGGTGCCGCCTGCACCGCCCGCACCGCCTGCTGCGCCATTGCCGCCATCGCCGGCCGTCGCGCTGCCGCCTGCACCGCCGTTGCCGCCGGTCCCCGCTGCGCCATTACCGGCCGTGCTGGTGGCTGCAGCGCCGCTGCCTGCCCCCCCGGTTCCAGCGCCACCTGCTGCGCCGCTGCCGGAAGTATTGCTGGCCGACCCGCTGGTGCCAGCGCCGCCGGTGCCCGCGCCGCCGGTGCCACCGGAACCGCCTGCGGCACCTGTCCCGGCACCCGCCATGCTGGTGCCGGTTGCCGCGCCACTGGCAGCGCCGGTGCCGGCGCCTGCCGTGCTGGTGCCGCTGGTGCTACCGCCGGCTGCGCCCGCGCCGGCGCCTGCCGTGCTGGTGCCGGTTGCGCTGCCGCCTGCCGCGCCTGTTCCAGCGCCCGCCGTGCCGCCACTGGCCGCGCTACCGCTTGCTGCACCAGCGCCTGCTCCTGCGGTGCTGCCGCCGCTAGCGCTGCCTCCTTCTGCGCCAGTCGCCGCACCTGCAGTGCTGCTGCCGCTGGCCGCGCCGCTCGCTGCACCGGTACCTGCCCCGGCAGTGCCGCCGCTGGTTGCACCGCCGCTCGCTGCACCGCTGCCGGCACCCGCCATGCTGGTGCCGGTTGCCGCGCCACTGGCGGCACCGGTGCCAGTGCCTGCGGTGCTGCTACCCGTTGCCGTGTCGGTTGCCGTGCCGGTGCCGGTGCCGGCGGTGCCGCTGCTGGCCGAGGGTCCGCTTGCTGCGCCCGCACCCGAACCCGACGTGCTGCTGCCGGTCGCGCTATCGGTTGCCGAACCCGAGCCTGCGCCTGCCGTGCTGGTGCCGGTGGAGGTGCCGCCTAATCCGCCGGTGGCATTGCCATCCGAAGCGTTGGCATCGCCCCCTGTCCCGCTGGGATCCCCACCCGCGCCACCTGTGGCGACATTGCCCACACCGCCCGCGCCACTGCCACCTGCGCTCGTTGTCGAATTGCTGCTGGGGCCACCGGTGCCGTCGCTGCTTGCGCCACTGGAAGCGGAACCCGTGCTGGGCCCACTCGCGCCTGCGCCGCCGTCTCCAGTCGAAGCTGTATCCGTGCTGGACCCACCTGTTCCTGTGCCGCTTGCGCCGCTGGATGCTGAACCGGTGCTCTCTCCGCCGGCGCCACTGCCGCCCGAACCGCTGTAGGCCGAATCGCTGCTGGATCCGCCAGAGCCCGTGCCGCCATCCCCGCTATTGGCAGAGTCACTGCTGGATCCGCCAGAGCCGCTTCCGCCATAGCCGCTGGAGGCCGAATCGCTGCTGGATCCGCCGGTGTTCGATCCCCCTGCGCCGCTGGCTGTTGTATTGCTGCTCTGACCGCCGGTGCCCGCGCCGCCATCGCCGCTGTCGGCCGAATCGCTGCTGGACCCACCCGAACCCGAGCCGCCATAGCCGCCAGAAGCGGAGTCGGTGCTATTGCCGCCGGTGCCATCGCCGCCATTGCCGCCCGATGCTGTGTCGACACTGCTTTGCCCACCTGTGCCCGAGCCGCCATAGCCGCTCGACGTGCTGGCATCGCTGTTGCCGCCGCTGCCGTAGCCGCCCTCGCCGCCCTCGCCGCCGCTGCCGCCGTAGGCGAATCCGCCTTCGCCGGTGCCGCTGGTGGCCTGACCATCTCCGCCATGACCACCACTGCCGCCGGCTGCGTAACCTCCCGTGCCATTACCACCCTGAACCGGGCCAGAATCGCCGCCGTTGCCGCCGTTGCCAGCGGCACCATTGCCACCGTTGGCACCGATCGCTGATCCGCTATAGCTGCCGCTTCCCCCGTTGGAGCCATCGCCGGCCGAGGTGTTGCCGCCTGTTGCGCTGGCACTGCCGCCGTTGCCTGCCGCACCGTTGCCGCCGCTGCCGCCGGTGGCACTCCCCGAGGAAAGCGATTGATCGGAATTACCGCCATTGCCGCCATTGCCCCCATCACCTGCCGTCCCGCCACCCCAGGCCTCATTGCCAATATCGTTCACATTGTTGTCGTGAACATCGCCTGTGAGGTTGGTTGTTGCCGTCACGGTAGCGTTATTGGACTGGTAGTTGGCTGTAGCCGCACCGCTGGCGTTGGCACCCGTACCGCTCTGGCTGGCGTTGATGCTGTTGTCGCTGTTGTCGCTGTTATCGCTGTTGTCGCTGTTATCGCTGTTGTCGCTGTTATCGCTGTTGTCGCTGTTGTCACTGTTGTCACTGTTGTTGCTGTTATCGCTGTTGTCGTTAGTACTGCTGTCGTTGTAGGAGCCCTGGTAAGCCGTCGAAAACTCGTTGGCTGCCGCACCCGTTTGCGCGCTCTGGTCAGAGTTGGCTGTTGCGGTCTGGGCCGCGTCGCCAGAGTTGCTGAATCCGTCCGTGTTGTTTGTCGTGGGATTGGCCCAGGTCTGGGCGCTGACCCCGAGCGCCATCGCGATGGCTGTGGATATGAGGGTTTTGTTCATTGTGCCTCTCCTTGAAAGTGTGCTTGACGACGAAAAAAAGGATTGTCAGGAGTGGACCAAGCCACTCATGCCAGCCATCTGCAACTGTCGTGCCAGCAACACAAGGCATTGAAAGTAAATGTTATTTATTAAAACCCCAGTGAATTGACCGCACGCAAGCGTCACCTGTGTGTTTCAAACGCGAAACACACGTCGCGGACCCGCGTTCAACGGCGCTTGGTTTGTCTATTTAAAACAACCGGTTAGATCTGCCAGCTTTACTTTCGGCAAGTTGTATCTAATTTGGATCTAGCGTCTGGCGGGATTTTCCGATGCGGTCAACGACAGATCGCACGGCGATACGCATTAGCAAACCGGGCCGCGGCAATACCTGCCGCAACAAGATCCATGCAGACCCGACCTGCCGCCCCATGGAGGATCCAATTGTGACCAAGCGTCAAGTGGTGTTGCTGGCAAAAAATGACTTGTATTCCCAGATGCAGGGCCTGCTGTCCGCATCCGGCTGGCAACCCTTGCAAACTGTGGAGTTTGAAATCGCCAAGTCGCTCGGGGCCGACCACAACATTCATGTCGGCTTGATGGATCTGTCGGATGCCAGCCCAGCCGGGATCGACCATATCGAGGCGCTGACGGCAAGCAATCACGGCATGGAATGGATCGCGCTGGTGACGCCGGTGATGCTGTCCAACCCTGCACTGTGCCGCTTGCTCAAGCTTCGCTTCCACGACTTTCATACGCTGCCGGTCGACGC
>NCHD01000094.1 GCA_002257045.1 Hydrogenophilales bacterium 16-61-112
CGGCCACGAAAAAGGCGCGTTCACCGGCGCGCAGCAGCGCAAGATCGGGCGCCTCGAAGCCGCTGTCGGCGGCACGATCTTCCTCGACGAAATCGGCGATCTGCCGCTGGACCTCCAGGTCAACCTGCTGCGCGTGTTGCAGAACCGCTCGATCCAGCGCCTCGGCTCGCACCAGGAAATCCAGCTCGACGTCAGGGTGGTTGCGGCCAGCAACGTCAATCTGGAATTAGCCGTGAAGCAGGGCCGCTTTCGCGAAGACCTCTACTACCGGCTCAATGTGCTGAGGCTCCACACCCCGCCGCTGCGCGAACGCGAGGGCGATGTGCCCTTGCTGGCCCAGCATTATTTCCAGGCGTTCGCCGATGCTGCGCAGGGAAACGCCCGCGGCTTTAGCCAACAGACCTTGCGCGTCATGAGCAATTACGCCTGGCCGGGCAATGTGCGCGAATTGATCAATCGCGTACGCAGGGCGGTGATCATGAGCGAACACCCGCTGCTGAAACCGGGCGACCTGGGGCTGGAAAAACGCGCCGTCGATGCGGGTTCCGTGACGCTCGACCAGGCCCGGGCGCAGGCCGAATTCCAGGCCATCCGCTGTGCCTTGCGGCGCAACCAGAACAACATGTCGGCTGCGGCCCGGCAGCTGGGCATATCGCGCGCCACCCTGTACCGGGTGCTGGAACGCTCGGCGGGCATCGCCACCGAAAGCAGGCTCGACCCGGCAGCTTGAGTTTGCGTTGCCCGCGATCCGGACGTCGCGCAAGGGCTGGATGGACATCGCCGGAAATGCCCACGTATCATCCGCCGGTCGGGGCGCCTGCCCCCCGCATCCGGGAGCCGCCGCTCATCTGCGCGGCGCCCACAAGATATTGCCCCGTCCAAGTCTGGCGTTACCCCTCAACCTGGAAACAGTCTCGTGGACCCTGCCTCTGCCCACCCCCCCGCGCCCGTCACCCTGGGTGAGTCCGGCAAATACTGGATCAAACTCGGTTTCATCAGCTTTGGCGGTCCCGCCGGGCAGATTTCGATGATGCATCAGGAATTGGTGGAGAAACGCCGCTGGATTTCCGAACGCCGTTACCTGCATGCGCTCAACTATTGCATGCTGCTGCCCGGCCCGGAGGCCACCCAACTGGCCATTTACATCAGCTGGCTGATGCACGGGGCGAAGGGCGGCGTGATCGCTGGCGTGCTGTTTTTTCTACCCGGGTTTCTGCTGCTTTCAGCACTGGCGGGGCTTTACCTGGCCTGGGGCGAGGTGCCGCTGGTGCAGGGCATTTTTTACGGAATCCGCCCAGCCGTGGTGGCCATCGTCTTGTTCGCGGCGTGGCGCATCGGCAGTCGCGCGCTCAAAAACGAGGTGCTGTGGGGCATGGCGGCGCTGGCGTTCATCGGCATCTTTATCCTCGAGATCGGCTTTCCATGGATTGTGCTGGCTGCAGCGATGCTCGGTGCGCTCGGCGGCAAGCTCATGCCGGCCAAATTCGGGAGCGGTGGCGGGCATGACGCGTCCAGCAAAACGTACGGCGCAGCGCTTATTGACGACGACACGCCGACACCTGCTCATGCCCGCTTTACCTGGACGCGGTTCATGGTCACAACACTGGTTTTCATCGCCCTCTGGCTGGCCACGATGGCCATCCTCAGCCGCCAGCCCGCGCTTGCAGACATGGGCCTGTTTTTTTCCAAAGCTGCCTTCCTCACCATTGGCGGCGCTTACGCCGTGCTGCCTTATGTCTATCAGGGCGGCGTGGAGCACTTCCACTGGCTGACCGGCGCGCAAATGATGGATGGCCTCGCGCTCGGCGAGACCACGCCCGGACCCCTGATCATGATTGTCAGCTGGGTGGGCTATCTGGGGGGGGTGGCGAAAGACGTGTCCAGTCACCCCCTCGCTGCCGGCTTGTCAGGCGCGGCGGTGGCGACGTTTTTCACCTTTCTGCCGTCGTTCTGGTTCATTCTTGCCGGCGGCCCGCTGGTCGAGGCCACGCGCGGCGAACTGAGGTTTACGGCACCCCTGACCGGCATCACCGCCGCGGTGGTTGGCGTGATCCTGAATCTCGCCGTGTTTTTTGCCTGGCATGCCTTCTGGCCGCAGGCGACCCCAGACGCGCCGTTCGATGGCAGCTTCGAATGGGTTCAGGCCGTCGTCGCCAGCCTTGCATTTATTGCGCTCTGGCAATACAAAGCAGACATCATCAAGGTCATCGCCGTGTGCGCGCTCGTTGGCTTGATCCACCGCCTGACCATTTAAGAAAGCCCCCATGGAATCGACGACTCACCCCCTCAAGCGTTGTGGTTGCGGCGCACCAACCGAAGCCTGTCCAGACTTGCCGCGCACCATCGCACCCAACGGGTTCAATCCCGACACGGCCCTGGTGTTCGACGTGCGGCGTGAAGCCGACTACGCCGCGTCCGGCGAACTGATCCCCGGTGCGATGTGGAAAAACCCCGACAAAATCGACGCCTGGATCGGTGCCCTGCCGCTGACGCAGGAGGTTGTGATCTATTGCATGCGCGGCGGCAGCGTGTCGAACAGCGTGGTGGACCGGCTGCAGGCGGCCGGTGTCAAGGCGCGCTACATCGAAGGCGGACTCGAAGCCTACAAGGCAGCGGGTGGCTGGCTGATGGCGAAACGAACGGCATGATCGACTGGCTCACGCGAACAAGCGCATAACGAATGGTATTGACAACTATTCTCATTTACATGATGATGGCTGCACGAATTTGCAGACCATGGAGTTCCATCATGTATGTATGCCTTTGCCACAACGTGACTGACACCAAAATTCGCCATCTGGTGCGAACCGAGGGCGTGTCCTCGATGCGTGAACTGCGCGAACATCTGGGCGTGGCGACGCAATGCGGCAAGTGCGCGCAGTGTGCCAAACAGGTCCTGAACCAGGCCCTGGCCGAGAGGCCGGCGCATGCGGGCTGCCCGGGCATGATGGCTGCGGCCTGAGCCCGGTTGCCGTTCTTTTTACCCCCTGTTGGCGCTTGCGTCCGGACCATTTTTGCTTAAACTGAGCGAAGCTCAGGCCCGCCCATTAGCCCCATCGTTCGATCCAGCCACCGGCAAACTTGCGTCCGAACCCATACCAGGAGAGAAGCATGAAAGGCGACAAGAAAGTCATCCAGAATCTGAACAAGGCGCTCGCGATAGAACTCACCGCGATCAACCAGTATTTTCTGCACGCTCGCATGTACAAGAACTGGGGACTCGCCGCCCTGGGCAAGCATGAATACGACGAGTCCATCGAGGAAATGCGCCATGCCGACAAGCTGATCGAGCGCATCCTGTTTCTCGAAGGCCTGCCCAACCTGCAGGACATGAACAAGCTGATGATCGGCGAGACCGTGCCCGAATGCATCAGCTGCGACCTCAAGCTCGAACTTGGCGGCCGCGCCCTGTATGCCGAAGCCATCGAGCATTGCGAAACGGTCAAGGATTACGTTTCGCGCGACATCCTCACCGGCATCCAGACCGATACCGAAGAACATATCGACTACCTGGAAACCCAGCTCGACCTGATTCAGCGCATGGGCGAGCACAACTACATGCAGACCGCGGCCGGCCCGATCGAAGCCTGATTGCCGCTACGTCGACAGCAACGCCCCCATCCGGGGCGTTTTTATTTTGCGGCGCGCGGGTCGCGGGTAGTTGACTAATTTACTTGGTTATTCTATGGTGCGTCATCTGAATTCATTTAATTGCAAGGACTGTACTCATGGAACGCGAAATCAACGGAAAGATGGTCGAAACCGACCCCGAAGGCTATCTGGTCAACCTGGACGACTGGTCTGAGGAACTGGCTGTCGAACTGGCCAAGGAAGACAAGCTGGAGCTGGAAGAAAACCACTGGAAAATCATCAATTACATGCGCAGCTTCTTTGCCGAAAACGGCACCGCGCCGAACCTGCGTTTTCTGCAGAAAGGCCTGAAAGAGGAGTTTGGCCCCGAGTGGGGCGAGAAAAAATTCCTGTTCGACCTGTTCCCGTTTGGCCCCGCCAAGCAGGCAGGCCGTTACGCCGGCACGCCGAAGCCGACCGGTTGCGTCTGAGCGTAGTTGCCGGCGCTCTTGGCGCCGCGCAACTCCGTTCTGCAGCTGGCGGATGAAAACATCCGCTGTCGCATCCAAGGCCCCGCAATTGCGGGGCTTTTTGTTTTTGCGAAGCTGACGCGCAAGGTAAAATGCCGCCTTTCTGTGAACCGGGTGTGCCGATGTCGCTCATTCAAGTTGGCGTAGTCATGGGGTCTTCCAGCGACTGGGAAGTGATGCAACACGCGGCAGCGATGCTGAAACAGTTCGGCATCGCCTTCGAAACCCGCGTGGTGTCGGCGCACCGCACGCCCGATCTGCTGTTCGACTACGCAGCAACCGCCGAGGCGCGCGGGCTCAAGGCGATCATCGCCGGCGCAGGCGGCGCGGCGCATCTGCCGGGCATGCTGGCGGCCAAGACCAGCGTGCCGGTGCTGGGCGTGCCGGTGCCGTCGAAGTATCTCAAGGGCATGGATTCACTGCTGTCGATCGTGCAGATGCCAATGGGCATTCCAGTCGCCACTTTCGCCATCGGTGAAGCGGGCGCAGCCAATGCCGCACTGTTTGTGGCGGCGCAGATCGCACGCTATGACAGCAGCCTGGCCGAGCGACTCAACGCTTTCCGCCAGTCCCAGACCGCAACGGTGCTGGCGAAGGAACTGCCCGATGTCGGCTAAGCCCGCCGTGACGCTGCCCATTTTGCCGGGCGCCACCCTCGGCATCCTGGGCGGCGGCCAGCTGGGTCGCCTGTTCACTCTGGCGGCGCGGAGCATGGGCTACAAGGTGATCGTGCTTGATCCCGACGCCGCCAGTCCGGCCGGGCAGATGGCCGACGTTCACCTGCAGGCCGACTACAGCGACCGTACTGCCTTGCAGCAACTCGGCGCAGCCTGCGCTGCCGTCACCACCGAATTCGAAAACGTGCCGGCGGCCAGCCTGGTTGAACTGGCGCGTCATTGCCGGGTGTCGCCCGATGCATCGGCGGTCACCATCGTGCAGGACCGCAGCCATGAAAAATCCTGGTTGCGGGACAAGGGTTTTGCCACAGCGCCGTTTGCCTTGATCGACAACGAAGACGCACTGGTAGCCGCGCTGGCAACAACGGGCACGCCGGCGCTACTGAAGGTGTCGCGCTTGGGCTACGACGGCAAGGGCCAGGCGCGGGTCGACACGCTTGACGCGGCGCGCGCCGCCTTCCGCGAATTCGGCGGCCAGCCCTGCGTACTGGAAGGCTTCGTCAATCTGCAATGTGAAGTGTCGGTGGTGCTGGCGCGCAACGACGCCGGCGAGTGCGTGCTGTTTCCGCTTGCCGAAAACCGCCACGTCAACGGCATTCTGGATATCTCCATCGTGCCCGCCCGCGTGTCAGAGCAGCTTGCCGAAAAGGCGCGCACGATGGCGCGCGAGGTCGCGCATCAACTCGGTTATGTCGGCATCCTGGCGGTCGAATTCTTCGTCGCCGGCGACCGGCTGCTGGTCAACGAGATTGCCCCACGCCCGCACAATTCCGGACACTTCACGCTGGACGCCTGCGTCACCGACCAGTTCGAACAGCAGGTGCGCGCACTGGTCGGCCTGCCGCTCGGCGAGAGCCGCCTGATGTCGCCGGTGGCGATGGTCAACATCCTCGGTGACCGCTGGCACAACGGCGGCCCGCACTGGGCCACGCTGCTGGCGCATCCCAACATCAAGCTCCATCTGTACGGCAAGGAAGCCGCGCGACCGGGACGCAAGATGGGGCATTTCAACGTGCTCGACGCCGACCCCGCCGCCGCGCTGGCCCTGGCCGAACAGATGCGCGATGCGCTCTAGCGCAACCCTGTTTGTTGAACGCTGCCTGTGCTGCTGAAACCGGCTCCCCCCTGCCGCTGAGTATCGGCAAGCAGGTTTTTCAGGTTGAGCTGGCCGCTACCCCGAGCGCGCGCGAACGTGGCCTGATGGGACGCACCCGGCTCGCGGCCAACGGCGGCATGCTGTTCAAGTTCGAGCAGGCGGCACCGTACTGCTTCTGGATGCGCAACACGCCGCTGCCGCTGTCGATTGCCTTCATCGACACCCGGGGCCGCATCACCGATCTGGCCGACATGCAGCCGCA
This sequence comes from Hydrogenophilales bacterium 16-61-112, assembly GCA_002257045.1. Lineage (GTDB taxonomy): Bacteria > Pseudomonadota > Gammaproteobacteria > Burkholderiales > Thiobacillaceae > Thiobacillus. The sequence continues at coordinate 6,136 of NCHD01000094.1, forward strand.
TAGCGACACCCTGCATTGCCCCAAAACCGATGTGCGTTACGCACTGGAAGTAGCGCAGGGCGGGTTCGCACAACGCGGCATTACCGTCGGCGCGCAGGTAAACGGCCTGCCGTAACCCGGCTGACCCGCACCAAGATCAGGGCGTAATGGACTGGATGCTGAGTTCCATGTCGCTGTCCGACTCGTCGCTGCGCCGGATGCGCACCGGCAGGTAATGCCGATCGATCGCCAGCCAGATTTCAAACCGTCCGTCGCCACTGCCCGACCGCACCAGATGCAGCGTGCGCAACGCGCCCAGCCGGGTGTCCAGCAGCACCTCCCCCAGCACGTCGTAGCGGTAATCACGCAATTTTTTGCCATTGAATACGCGGTATTCGAGCTGCCTGCCCGACGGCGGCGCAGTCAGCGCAAACTGGAAAAACAGGCTCAGCGCATCCTGCACTGCGCCCTGATAACTGAATCGACGCGGCGCGCCCGAGTCGGGCTCCAGCACGATCAGGCCCTGCGCCGCGTCGAAACTCGCCCGGCTGCGCTTGTCGCCGCGCTGATCCCAAAAATCTTCTGGCTGCAGGCCGCTGGGCGTGATGCGGCCACGGCTGATTTGCGCAAACTGGCCGCGATAAAAAACCCCGGCCAGCCCGGTGGCAACCGCCACGCTGCTCAGCGTGTACCGCTCGCCCTGGTTCACCCACACCAGCGTTTGCTCGCCGCTGGCGAGGCCATAACGCAGGCGATAACGCAGGTCGAGGCGCGGCGGCAGTGGGTTGAGCGGCGGCGGCGCGGGCTCGACCGCCGCGCGGTCGGCCACGTCGGCCGAAGGGTCGTTCGTGACCTCGACCGGGACGTCCACAGCGACGGGCTCGGATGCGACCTCCGCCACGGGGATGGCTGCAGGCAAAGGCTCCCCTGCGGGATTCGCCAGGGGCACCGGTTTGATAACGGGATCAGGAGGACGCGCCTTCGGCGGCGACGCCTGCGCGGGCGAGGGGACAGGTGCGCGCTGTTTGACGGCGGGCGGGGGTGGCGGCGCGGCAACCAGTTCCACCGCAAGCGATGGCGGTTCGGGCGGACTGTCCCACTGCGGCAGTTGCCACCGCAGTCCACCGAACAAACCCGCATGCAGCAGCAACGATCCCACCAGCGCCAGGCCCCAGGGGCGAATGCGCCGATTCATGCTCGACTAGTTTTTGACGGTGGCGCGCACCAGGCGCTGTTCGACGGTGACGCCCTCATCGACCACGCGCACCTGAACCGGCAAATGCTGCCGTGCGGGCGCCACCCACACCAGCGACCCGCCATCGCTGCGAACATAGTGATAGTCGTTGAGGTCGCGCCCGCTCACCACCTGCAGCGTGTAGTCGGCGGGCACGCTGGGCGCGAACATCATCTGATACAGCTGCGACAACTGGTCCTGCGCGCCGGCTTGCAGGCCTTCGACCTGCCACGACCGGCCCTTGTACTTAAAGTCGATGCGCTGTTGTTTCCAGTCGAGGCGCGCGGTTGCCAGCTTGTGCGGTGCATCGCTGCGAGCGTGCTCGAACTGCGTGGGGCGCAAGCCCGCGCGTGTCACCTCGCCCGTGCTCTTGAGACGGATGGCACCTGGCCACAGCATCGCCAGCGGGCCGCTGGCGCGCGTTTCACTGACCAGCGTGTACTGCTTGCCGCTGCGGCTGAACGTATCGGTCACCTGGCCCAGCTTGTGGCCGTTGCGATACAGGTCATACACCAGCTCGATATGGCGTGGCGCTGCCTGGGCGACGGCCGTGGCAAGCAGGCAGACGGTCAATGCTAAAAATTGGCGCATGGTCACGCTCCGCTGGATAACACTGACTGTGACGTCGAATCACCGCGTACGTTCACCCGGCCCTGCTGAACCCGCAGGCGGTCTTCGGCAAACCAGCGGATGGCTTGCGGAAAAATGCGGTGTTCCTGCACCAGCACGCGCGCCGACAGCGTCGCGGGGGTGTCGTCGGCCCGTACCGGCACCGCGGCCTGAATCACGATGGGGCCGTGGTCGAGCTGGGCGGTGACGAAATGCACGGTGCAGCCGTGGATTTTCACGCCTTCTTCCAGCGCGCGCTCGTGGGTTTTGAGCCCAGGAAACATCGGCAACAGCGAGGGATGAATATTGAGCAGGCGGCCTTCAAACCGCGCGATGAACGCCGGGCTCAGAATGCGCATGTAACCCGCCAGCACCACCAAATCAGGCTGGTGACGCTCGATCTCGTCGGCCAGCTGGGCATCGAACGCCGCGCGGTCGGCATGCGCGGTGTGGTCGAGCGCGATGGCGTTCAGACCCTGTTCGCGGGCATACGCGAGGCCCGCTGCCAGCGGCCGGTTGCTGATGACCGCGACGATTTCAATGGGCAGCGTTGCTTCGACAATCGCCTGAAAATTGCTGCCGCGCCCGGACAACAGCACGACAACACGGATCACGCGTAAATCACCTGCTCGGCGCCATCCGGACGGGCGACAATCTCGCCGATTTGCCACACCGTTTCGCCGCTAGCCTGCAGCTGCGCCATCGCGGCGGCCGCATCAGACGCCGCGACTACCACGCACATGCCGATGCCGCAGTTGAAGGTGCGCAGCATTTCGTCCGGCGTGACATTGCCGGCCTGTTGCAGCCAGGCGAACAGCGGGGCGCGCGTCCAGCTGTTGGCATCGACCCGCGCCGCCACGGCTTCGGGCAGGCAGCGCGGCAGGTTGCCGGTGATGCCGCCGCCGGTGATGTGCGCCATGCCCTTGACCGGGAGCGAGGCGATCAGCGCCAGCAGCGGCTTGACGTAGATCCGCGTCGGAGCCATCACCACATCGGCGAATGGCTGGCCGTGGAAATCGGACTTGAGGCCCATGCCGGAGACGTCGATCAGCTTGCGCACCAGCGAGTAGCCGTTCGAATGCGCGCCGGACGACGCCAGCCCCAGCACCACGTCGCCCGGCACGATGTCGACACCGCCGATGACTTTGGATTTTTCCACCACGCCCACGGCAAAGCCGGCCAGGTCGTATTCGCCGTCGGGATACATGCCCGGCATCTCGGCGGTTTCGCCGCCGATCAGCGCACAGCCGGCCTGCTCGCAGCCGGTGGCGATGCCCGCGATCACCGCTTCGGCCGTGTCGAGGCTCAACTTGCCGGTGGCGAAGTAATCGAGGAAAAACAGCGGCTCGGCGCCCTGCACCAGAATATCGTTGACGCTCATCGCCACCAGGTCGATGCCGACGGTGTCGTGGCGGTTCAGCTCGAACGCAAGCCGCAGCTTGGTGCCGACGCCGTCGGTGCCGGAGACCAGCACCGGTTCCTTGAACTTTTTGGAGATCTCGACCAGCGCGCCGAAACCGCCGATACCGGTCAGCACTTCGGGGCGCATGGTGCGTTTGGCCAGGGGTTTGATGCGCTCGACCAGGGCATCGCCCGGCATCGCCCGCATCGATATCGACACCGGCATCTTTATAGGAAATGGATGACACGCCCGCTCCAGACAGAAAAAAGTGCGCCATTTTACCGCCTCTACACCCAATCCGCCTTGTACCGCACGCCCGGCAACGGCATTTCGCGCCAGCTATAATGGCCGTTTCCCCGACTCCGCCTGACCGCCATGCCCGCACCCCTGCCCGGCCAACCCTTACATGAATCGTGCATCACCTCCCTGCCGCTGATCCACACCGGCAAGGTGCGCGACATCTACGCCGTCGGCGACGACAAGCTGCTGATCGTCACCACTGACCGCCTGTCCGCTTTCGACGTCGTGATGCCCACGCCGATTCCCGGCAAGGGCGAAGTGCTGACGAAGGTCTCGGCCTTCTGGTTCAAAAAGCTAAAAGCCATCGTGCCGAGCCAGGCACTCGATATCGCGCCGGAGTCGGTGGTTGCCGCCAGCGAGCGCGACCAGGTGGCGGACCGTGCCATCGTCGTCAAGAAACTCAAGGCGCTGCCGGTGGAAGCCATCGTGCGCGGCTATCTGGTGGGTTCGGGCTGGAAGGAATATCAGGCAAGCCAGTCGGTATGCGGCATCGCGCTGCCGGCCGGGCTGCAACAGGCCGACCGCCTGCCGCAGCCGATTTTCACGCCGTCGACCAAGGCGGCGGTCGGCGCGCACGACGAGAACATC
>NCHD01000095.1 GCA_002257045.1 Hydrogenophilales bacterium 16-61-112
GTCCTCGGGCAGGGCATCGGTGTCGATATGACCGGCATCGTCAGCGAATACGGCCATCTGTTCCACAAAGCTTTCCAGCTGGCGAATATTGCCCGGATAAGCGTATCCCAGGACATAGGCCTCCGCCCGTGGTGTCAGTCGAAGGCCGCTGCGGCCGTATTTGTGTCCGTAGATGGAGAGAAAGCGTTGCAGCAAGTGTTGCAGATCCTGCCCGCGCTCGCGCAAGGGCGGCAGATGCAGGCGTATGCCGTTGAGACGAAAATAAAGGTCGGATCGGAAATGGCCTTTTTCCATGAGCAAGCCGAGATCCTGGTTGCTCGCTGACATGATGCGGATATCAACCTTCTTGCCTTTGTTGGAGCCCACCCGACGGATGATTTTTTCCTGCAGGACGGAAAGCAATTTGGCCTGCATGGCGGACGATAGCGTATCCACCTCGTCCAGGAAAAGCGTGCCGCCATCCGCTTCCTCGAAAAGCCCCACGCGGGATTCCGTTGCCCCGGTAAAGCTGCCCTTTACATGACCGAACAGTTCGCTCTCTAACAGATTTTCCGGCAGGCTGGCGCAGTTGATACTGATGAAGGGCGCGTGGCGGCGGGCGCTGTTGTCGTGAATGAAGCGTGCCACGCGGGTTTTACCGGTTCCGGTTTCACCGGTGATGAGCACGCTGATGTCGGTCCGGGCGATCCGCTCGGCCTTGATCAGGGTGGCGCGCATCTGCGGTGTCTCGGCGACGATGTCCTCCGCCTCAGGAGATAACTCCGGAGCGCCCGACCCGACCGAACTCACCGGGACGGCCTGGCTGGCGTATATCTTCTCCAGGATGTCCTGTTCCCGGAAAGGCTTGGTCAGGTAGTCAAAGGCGCCCAGACGCATGGCGTCCACCGCTGAATCAATGCTGCCATATGCCGTGATCAGAATGACGGGCAAGTTCGGGTTGATACGCTTGATCTCACGTAGCAAGTCGGTGCCGGACATCCCGTCCATACGCAGATCGGTAATCACCAGGTCGACCGTCTGCTTGCCCAGATGAGACAGTGCCTCCTCGCCGCTTTCCGCTTCCTCGGTTTCGAAGCCGGCCCCCTGAAGCATGAGGGAAAGGCTGCGGCGCAGGCTTTTCTGGTCGTCTACCAACAGGATGCGCATTCAGGCGACCTCGCGTCCGACAAAAGTTTCTTCGATTCGGGCAGGCACGCGCAGGAAGAACGCCGTGCCCTGTCCAGGCCGGCTCCGCAGACGGATGCCGCCGCCCCACTCCCGTACCAGACGTTGCACGATAGCCAGCCCCAGACCGGCGCCCAAAGGCCGTTGCGAATAAAAAGGCTCGAAAATCCGGGCCTGATTCTCACGAGCGATGCCCTTACCGGAATCCATCACCACCACCAGGAAATACCCTGGATAACGCCGCAATGCGACCTCGATCCGACCAGGTCCATGAATGGCCTGGGTCGCGTTGAGCAGGAGATTCCAGAGCACGGTCTCCAGGCCATCAGCATCGAACACCAGCAGCGAAGAGACGGGCTGGATATTCAATGTCAACTGGATGGAAAGTCCCTCCTGACTGATATGCCGCTCCAGCAGGGCACAGGTTTTTTTCACCACTTGCTCTAGCACGATGGGTTTGCTGACCGACGCACGAGGTTTGCCGAAGGACAGGAAATTGCTAGTGAGGTTGGTCAGCCGCTCCACCTCGCCCTGAATGATTTCCAGTGCGGCACTGCTGCGCACGCTTTTGCTGACATCCGGCCTCAGCACCGCCAGACAGTTGTTGATGGCGGACAAAGGATTGCGCACTTCGTGCGCGACCGAAGCGGCCATCTGACCCATGACCGCCATGCGTTCGCTGCGTATCTTGTTTTCTTCTGCCAGCTTGAGTTGCTGATTGAACTCGGTAAGCCGCCGGTAACTTCGCGCATTGTTGATGGCGATGCGCACCTGGCCCGCGAGCAGCACGCCTTTGTCCAGGGTGGCGGCGCTAAAACGCACCGGGGCATTGCGCGCCAACACCATCACACCGATGAGGTTCTCGCCGTCCAGCAGCGGAAACAGGGCAAGCGCCTCCCAGGGGCAGCCCTTGGGCTTACTGAACGGGGTTGTCTGGGATTCGTCCTGCCACAGGATGCTGATGGGGTGGTACTGGCCACCGATGCCCTGCAGCAGACTGGAACACTGATTGCTGTCCCCGCACCAGGCTTCGAGTTCTGCCGACACTTGCTGATCCGTATGGGCAAACCATTTTGCCGCCAAGAAAAAACTCTCGGCGTTATTGTCCGGCAACCACACCAGTGCCCCATCGCTTTCGAACAGCGCGGCGCTTTCCTTGCACACGGCCTCCAGTACCCGGTCCAGATCCAGGGTGGAGGTGAGCATGCTGGAAACCCGCAGCAACGCCAGTCTGAAATCGTTGGCATCCAGCCATTGGTGGTAAAGCAGCGCGTTGTGCACGATGGCGCCAACTTCCACGGCCAAGGCTCCTAAGGTGGCGGGATTCCGCCGTTCCATACCCGGATGATTCACTCGAAGACGCAGGCGGCCAACCTCTTTTCCATTGGCGGTGAGCGACAGGCAGACAGAGTTACAACCCGACTCATCACGATAGCCGCATTCGAATACCTCTTTGATCGGCAGCATGGGATGACAGCTGGCGGAATTGCAGATGGACTCTTCCCGCAGGGCCCGCACCGGCCAGCGGCTGCTCAAGTGGCGCGCCCGGCGATCAAACTCGTCCACCTCGTCCTGAGGCATGCACAGAGTAAGTTCGCAACTGGTCAACCCCAGCAATTGGTGTATGGCCTTGGAGACCACGTCCAGGGTATTGTCCAGATTCAGCATGAGCATGGCCTCCTGGACCATGCGGTTGCGAATCTCAAGTTCGCGGTTGAATTGACGGATCGTCTGCTGCGAACGCCCGAGACGGCGATTGGCCTGTGCCAGTGAATGACGCGATTCCTCGATCGTGTGCAAGGCCCGCAGGAACCCGACAAACACGATTAGCATAGCGCCGAGGTAGAACAAGAGCTTTACGCCGTGCCACACCCACCAGGCCAGGTCCCACATACTGGATAAACTGAACAGGTAGGCACTTTGGGCGAACACCACTAGCAGGCTGAATGCAAGCAACGCCAATATCTGATGGTGCTCACGAAAATAGCGATAGAACGCAATGCCAGCCAGCACATAGAACAAACCGGCAAAATAATGTGCAGTGTGGTTGATCGATGAGAAGCCAAACTTGCCGGCCCCCCCCGGGAACAGGCTGGGGATGGAATAGCGGTAGAGCGCCGCCACGCCAACGGCAATGGCCAGGCCGATCACAACCGTCGCCAGATCCGCTCTGGAAAATCCATGGTTGCGTTCAGCCGCAATACGGACCACCACGCCGGCAAGGATAAAAATACTCCCGAGCAGGGTGGAGAGCGTGTGGTAGAGAATAAAGGCCTTTTGCTGAGTATCCGGATCCGTCCAGGCATGCAGCAAGTCGAATATGCCCATGGCCAGAAAGCCCAGACCGAACAGGATCATGCTTGAGTCGTGCCGTTTCAGGCATACGGTCAGGATCATGCCGGCAATGGACAGCGCTGTCAGGCCGCAGAAAGCCTCGATGAGAAGATGGCTCCGGGGCTCGACATCTATTTGTTTCAGGTCGGCAAGAGACAGCTGCGAAAAAATGAGGACAGGCATGGCCACCAGCAGCAACAGCCAGATCAGGATTCCGGCTTCCGGCAGGCTGATGAATGCATGCCGCTGTCTGGCAGCATGCTTGAAATCGGCCATAAACGCGGCAAGGTAAGGAACGGGCGATTTAGCGAACATGGTCTTCACCGTCATCAAGCCGGCAGGATGTGTTTATCTTACGCCCCGAACCGGGCCCCAGCCATAGCGGTTCCTGACCATCAACCACTCAGGCGACCGCCGGAATAAACCGAGCCGGCCAGCGGGTGGCCAGCCAGCGGAACAGGGTCGGAATGACCACCAGATTCAGCACGGTTGAACTCAGCATGCCGCCCAGCAGGACAATAGCCAGGGGACGCTCCATTTCCTTGCCAGTGGGATCGCCAAAAATAAGCGGAGTCACGGCCAGTGCGGCCGTGAAGGCGGTCAGCAGGATCGGTACCAGGCGATCGCACGCGCCCCTGACGGCAACTTCGGCCAGGCTCAGTTGTGGCTGGGCCTGCATCAGGTGCTGGTAACGGGAGATGAGCAGCAGGCTGTTGCGGGTTGCCACTCCGAACAGCGCCACCATGCCGATCATGGACGAGACATTCAGGGTCTCGCCGGCCAAGGCGAGAGCGAATACGCCACCAATCAGTGCCAGCGGCAGGTTGAGCATGATCAGCAACACCAGCGACCAGTTGCGGAATGCCTGGAACATGATGAGCGTCATCAGCACCAGTGCGGCGGCCCCAGACATCAACAGGTTGCGTGTGGCGCGCTGCTGGCCCTCGAAATCGCCACCGATCTCAAGCGCGTACCCCGGCGGCAGCTTGACCTTTTCCTTGATACGGGCCTGCGCTTCGCGCACGACACTATCCAGGTCACGGCCTTCAGTGTTCCACTGCACTACGGCGCGGCGCGCGCCACTGTCGCGGTTGATCATGTAAGGTTCCTGCACGGCGGTGAATCGCGCCAAATCGCGCAGCGGGACGACCATGCCTTCTGGCGAGATCAAGGGCATCTCGCCCAGCGTGCGAATGTCGGCGCGGGCCGTTTCATTGATTCGCAGGAAAAGGTCGAAAGTGCGGTCCTGCTCCAGCACTTTGGAGGTCACCACGCCGTTGAACGCCTGTTCCACTTGGGCCACGATGGCCCCGGGCGTAAACCCATAGGCGGCGGCCTCAGCCCGGTTGACATGCACCTCCATGCCCGGCACCAGGATCATCGGCTCCATCTGCAGATCGACGATTCCGGCGACGCCCTGTACCGCCTGATAGATCTCCTGCTGTTTCTGCTGCAGCACCGCAAAATCCTGGCCGTAGAGTTTCACCGCCACCTGGGAGCGCACCCCGGAGAGGATTTCCGACATCCGATGGGTAATGAATTGCGAGACGTTGGTCGACATGCCCGGGATCTGCGCCAGTTGCTCGCGGATGCGTTGCATGACTTCCGGCACGTTGGGAGTGCCCGGTTTCAGGGCGATGTCGAATTCGCTGAAGTTGACCGGCTGGGCGTCTTCATCCAGCCGCGAGCGGCCGGCGCGCTGCGCCAGGCTGGCGACCTCGGGCATTTCGCCGATCAGTTTTTCCACCTCGCGGCCCATGCGCAGATTTTCCTCCAGCGAGGTGCCGGGCATCATGGTGGTGGCGATCACCAGATTGCCTTCGTGGAAGGGTGGAATGAAGGAGCGGCCCAGTCCCGAGAAGGTGATCGCGGCCGCCACCAGCAACACCAGCGTACTGGCGACCACCGGCAACGGCCACGCCAGCAAGTGCTGAAGCAGACGCTGGTAGCGCGCCAGCAGAAATTCCGAGATTGGGCCCAGTCCATATTCGCGCGCGTGCTGCTCGTTACCCATCAGGTAATAACTCAGCACCGGCACCAGCGTGATGGCCACGATCAGCGAGCTGGCAATGGCGGCCAAGTAGGCGATCGCCATGGGCTGGAAGATGCGGCCTTCGATGCCTTGGAGGAAAAAGATGGGGGTGAAGGCCACCAGGATGATGAGGGTGGCGAAGACCACCGAGTTGCGGATTTCCCGCGAACCTTCGTAGACGATATCCAGGGCCGGCAACGGCGCGGTGGCCCGCTTGTTTTCACGCAAGCGGCGCAGGATGTTCTCGACGTCGATGATGGCATCGTCCACCACTTCGCCGATGGCGAACACCAGCCCCCCCAAAGTAAGTGCATTGATGCTGATATC
>NCHD01000096.1 GCA_002257045.1 Hydrogenophilales bacterium 16-61-112
GTGATGGGCTTCGAGGCGTTGTCGCGCGGGCCTTCCAACAGCCCGCTGCACGCGCCGCAGGCGCTGTTCAAGGTGGCCGAGCTGCACGGCATGCAGACAGCACTGGACTGGAGCTGCGTGCGCTCTGCACTGAAGACGTTTGCGCAGCTGAAACTGCCGGGGCAGGTGTTCGTGAACCTGACGCCATGCAGCATGCTCGACGCGGAGTTTGCGCCCGCCAACGTGCTGGCAGCGCTGAAAAAAGTGGGGCTGGACAGCAGCCAGCTGGTCATCGAGATCACCGAAAATGCCTGCCAGCTCGACTATGGGCTGTTGCGCAATGCGGTGGCGGCCTTGCGCGCGGCGGGCATCGAGGTGGCGATGGACGATCTGGGCGAGGGCTTTTCCAGCTTGCGCCTGTGGTCGGAGTTGAAGCCGGCCTTCGTCAAGATCGACAAGCATTTCATCTCCGGCATTCACGAAGACCCGCACAAGAGCCAGTTCGTGCGCTCGATCGTGCAGCTGGCCGGCGGCGCCAATACGCGCGTGATTGCCGAAGGCGTGGAGTCGGTGTCGGAACTGGCGGTGCTGCAGGACATCGGCATCCGCCACGTGCAGGGTTATCTGATCGGCCGCCCGTCGCCGACGCCGGCGCAGTTGCCACCGCGCGAGGTGGTGGCGGTGATGCAGTCCGGCGTCGTCAGCGTGCTGCCGTATTTGCGCGGGGTGGACGGCTCGCATATATCAGCGGCGCGGCTGGTGATGTCGGCGCCCTTCGTCACGCCGCTGACCGCCAGCCAGGACGTGCTGGACATGATGTTGCAGCACCCCGAGCTGCATGCCGTTGCGGTGGTGGACAAGGGGATTCCAGTCGGCATCATTCACCGCCCCGCCGTGCTCAACCGCTTTATCGGCCTGTATGGCCGCGAACTCTACGGCAGAAAGCCCTGCGCCGAATTCATGGACGCCGATCCGCTGATCGTCGACAAGGCGACGCAGATCAACGAGCTGTCGGAACTGGTGGTCAAAAAAGGCAAGGCCGCCTTCACCCAGGGCTTTGTCATCACCAGCAAAGGGCGCTATCTGGGCCTGGGCTCGGGCTTCGACCTGATGCGCGAGATCAGCGAAATGCAGATCATCGCCGCGCGCTATGCCAACCCGCTCACCGGGCTGCCCGGCAATGTGCCGATCCAGGAACGCGAAGTGCGCTGCCACGGCATGCTGGCGCGCTTCGACCGGGAACGCCTGGCGCTGTTCAGCCCCGACCACGTCGACGCCGGCGGCTATCGAAGCGAAGACCGCCGCGGCGCGCCAACCTTTCACGCGCTGGTGTCGCTGTCGATCGGCGCGGTGCTGATCGATCCCGAGCACTACCACCACTACCAGGAAGTCTCGCGCGCCGCCGCCGAAGCCAAGCACCACGCCAAACGCATCGACGGCAGCAGCCTGTTCGTCGACCAGCGCAAAATCCCGTTCGGCCGTCGCCTGATCAACGCAGCCGGCGAGACCGTCCTGCCCGAGCTGGATTGCGTCTGAAGCCTGCTCCGCCTCCATTTTCAATGCGAAAAAAAAGCGAACCCGAAGGCCCGCCTGAAAAACGATCCACCGGCGCAAACCGATCGATCGCCCGGAGAAAGCGGTTTTTTACAGGCTGCCGCGGCGACGCGAAATCATGAAACCCACCAGGCCCAGACCGGCCAGCATCATGGCGTAGGTTTCGGCTTCGGGGACAGCGGCGGCGGAGAAGGTGTAGATGCCCTGGTTGGTCAGTTCGCCGTCAGCAAATCCGCGAACCTTGAAGCTGTAGTTGCCAGCAGACAACACACTGCTGACGCTGACGCTCGTATCATTTGCATCGGTGACCAGGTCGCCAGCCAGCCAGGTGCTGCTGCTGTCGAACAAATCCAGTTTCAGGTTGGAAATGTGAAAGCCCAGGCTGCCGAGATCAAGATTGACCGTCACGCCGGTGCCGGCAGCGGTCGGTGCGCCTACAACACTGAAGTTGTAGTCGTCGGTGAAGTTGAACGCGTTGCTGCCAATGGTGAACACGGTGCCAGCCGTAACGGTAGACGTGTTGACATAAGGCGTGGCGCTCAACAATCCCATGTTGTAGCTACTGTCGGCGTGCGCGGTGGCCGAAGCCATGCCGGCGACCAGCGCAAGCGCCATCAAAGTTTGTGCAAATTTCATGTGAAGTCCTCCAAAGCAATTAAATAAAGCAAACAAAAATTCAGGGCGTGTGCACCGGCAACGTGATTGCGGCAAACCAGACCGCGGCACGAAGTTCCCTCCAGCACGGTGCCATCTTCGCCGCGGAATGTTGCATCCAGTCAGACTTGAGCCAAGACTGCGCATAGGCCGTTCAGGCCATGTCATGCAAAAAAAACGGCTCCCGAGGGAGCCGCTAGCGGAGTCGCAGGATCAAACCCTGCGCGAATTGCCTGGCTGAATAGCTGCCCGCCATGCGGCGTGTGGTCATTCAGCGAAGTCAGTTTCCCGCGCGATGATTACAGCCGCATGCACCCGGCGCCCATCCGGCATGGCACATTCGGCTTATGCGGCGCGGCCGTCCTGCCGCGCGTTCGGGCCATGCAAACTTGATCTGCGTGTCATCAATCGCTCATGTTGGAGGATGAGAATCGACCCGTTCAATCACTTCATACGGGATGGCAATCATGACGACACGCACCGAGCCGCCGGAAATCACCGACACGCAGGCCGACCTGCTGGCAGACGAAGCGCTGCACGAACTGGGCGAGACCCTGCTCGACGAGCCGGACGAATATGCCGACCAGTGCGATTTCGCCGGCTGCTATCCGTGGCTGTCCGAGGTCATCCGCTCGCATCCGCACGACAATTCGCTGCAGGCTGCGCTACTCGTCAGCGGCGTGGCGGACGACGACAGCTTTTACAGCTGCTGAGCGGGATGGCGTAAGCCCATCCGCGCTGTGTCGAATCACGTGGCACGGCATCCAGCCTGTCGAAAATCCTTACATTCCACCGGCTTGCCCGGCAGGTTCGAGTGCGCTCAATAAAGAGCAAACGCTAAAGTGCGTTTCGCTTCAAGCCCCTGGCTGTTCGTGCCTCAACATGGAACAAAAATTGCTCTACATTCGCCTTGGCACCGACCTCGTCGGCTAGCCAAAAAAAGACCCGCCAAGAGGCGGGCCAAAGATGCGCGTGAACGCAACCGGTCGGTGTCCTAGTTAGCCATTATCAATTTGATGCATGACCGCATGATTAATTTCGATGTGATCACTTAAACCGCAGCACGGCGACTTACGGCAAACCCTACCAGACCCAACCCGGCCAACATCATGGCGTAGGTTTCGGGTTCGGGAACGGCCAGGGCTGGCACGGGGGCGCTCATGTTGGCGATCTGCATGAGCGGCAATGGCGACCCGGTGAACAGGTTACCCGTGCCCTTTTTCAGATCCCAGGTGCCCGTCACCGGCGTTCCCGCCTCGCCCTTGGGTAGCTGCGGTGTTACCTTCATCTCGACCTTGCCATAGGCGAAGCTGCCATTCACCCCGGGCACGCTACCTGAACTACCCGCGACCTGCACGCCGGTCAGAATCACGTCGGAGAATGTCATGGTGAGGTAAGAAAACGGTTTGTCCCCACCAAGTTTCACCAAGTCCAGCACCGCCGTTTTAATATGCTTGCCCTCAGCCGCATCGACGAATAGCGAGGGGAACGAAATATCGGAGCCCGACTGGGTCCAAGAAAAGTCGCTGAATACAGGCTTGCCGGCGCTGCCCCCGCTCGACCCGGAATTTGCAACACTCAGGCCCCAGGAAAAACTGTCGATATCGATGGCGCCTTTGTGGGTCTTATCGGTCGAGCTGCCATTGATGCCGTCGAAAGTCAGGAAATAGTCAGCCGCCGCGCTGGCAGGCGCCGGCAAAGCAAGAACAGCACTGCAGGCCAGCAGAGTCATCTGTTTCAAGTTCATGGATAGCTCCTTCAAGTGAACAGGGAAAATATCAGCAGTGGAAATTCAATGATTTATTGGTACTGCTGCCGTGCAAAATGGAGGCCGTTAAATTTTTGATTGCCGGCAGCGCGCCGCAAAACCCACCAGCCCCATGCCCGCCAGCAGCATGGCGTAGGTTTCGGGTTCGGGAACGGGGCCGGCCACGAGTTCAAACTGACTGTCACCTTCAACGCCAGTCAGTCCACCATTGGCGTTAAGGCTGACGATGAGAGGAATCCCCCCCTGTGGGTGTGATAGCCCCGATTCACCATTCGTGTCAGTGATGATTGAAGTGGCTATCAGTACGCCAGTCACCGAATCCCAAGAGTAAGTGCCACGCTCGACCCCTGAGAAACCAACGGCGTTGGCTTCCTGGCCATGGATATAACTTCCGTCTTCAAAAAATGTAATTGACCCCACATCCGGTGGAAACACCCAAGTACCCACAATGGAACCGGCGGGGTGCAGAATGCGTTCAGCTACCCCTCCGCAGTCGCCGCTACAGCCGGGCTGAGTCATGGTCAGGACATTGCCCAAAATCGACATGTATTGAGGTCCATCCACATCGCCGGCAAGCCCCCAGTTCCCGTTGTAATCGCCCGAGGATGTGGCAGTGACCTCACCCGTGATGTCATTCCATGAATAGGTACCCCATTCAATGCCGGTATGAACGCTGTCTCCAGTAACATCTACGGCTTCGAAATAAGTCCCATCCTCCAGAAAGATTGCGACTCCCTGAAAATCCGGGGAATCGATATGCCAACTCCCCACAATGGCAGGTGCGGCCAGGGCGGTATAGCTGGTAGCAAGGCCGGCCAAAACCAGACCTGCCAGCAGCAGGGATTGACGCACACCAACCTGTTTTTCTGTTTTCACGCGCTTCATGACTTTTCCTTTTATTTAATTATCAAGACAAGACCAGCACTTCTCCCTCACGTCAGATGCCCCTTAATTCCCTCCGTCCTCAGAGCTGTTTGATGACTTATGCGACGCGGCGCCGCACGGCAAACCCCACCAGCCCCAACCCGGCCAGCATCATGGCCCAGGTTTCAGCTTCGGGCACGGCCTGAACATACAGGCCAGACGCGCTCAACATTTGCGACCTCGCCGGCAATACCAGGCTGCTGCCCAGGGAAGCCAGGTTGAAGTCAGCCATGCCGCCATTTGCAGAGTTGGTATTAAGGCTGGCCGTCAACTGAAACGCCTTGTCGTATTCAAAGGTGAATTCGCCTTCAATGTTCTGCGACAGAGTCGATTTGGCCTTGCCCGACAAGCTGGAGTTCTGGCTGAACAGGGACTGATCCTGCTCGGCTTCGCCACAGGTGTTGTACCAGTAGTTGCAAAACGCACCGGTTGAGTAAGCGATATTCAGGCTGTAACTCGCCGAGCCATTTTTTGCCGCGTTCAGCGTGCCGTTCAATACGGATTCAAACTTTGCCGTGCCCAGACCCGAACCACCAGAAATCACGAACCAGTCGCTCCAGTTTGCACTGGCATTGGCCGAACTGTTGCCATAGTTGTAGTTATACGGATTGCTGTTATTTAACGGCGCCTGGGTTGCGGCTACCGCTTTAAGAAGACCAACGCTTGACGAGGATTCAGCGCGATAAGCATAGCCCTTGCGGTTGAGGTCGATTGCGAGCAACGAGCCGTCTGAACTGGAATCGCTTTCGCTGAAATTACCGTAGTTCGAGCCAACCGAGTAATACAAGCTGCCGCTCACGCTGGACGATACGGAAGGCGCATTCCAGGTGAAGCCCGGAGTAAAGACAGGCGGCATGTTTACGAGAGTGAAGTCAGCGCCACCGTAAGAGTAATCATTGCTGATCGTCACACTTGCCTGAGCACCGGTGCTGGCCAGAATCAGGCCCACCATGGCGAAAGACGACAGTTTTACGTTTTTTTTGATTGCATTTGTGTTTTTCATTATTTCCCTTTATGAGTAAGCTTAAAAAAACGGATCCAGGCACATGAAGCACCAGATCCGTTTATTCTCTAGTCGTTGACCGCTGCGCTTAAACCGTGCGGCGGCGCACAACAAAACCGATCAGACCCAGGCCGGCCAGCAGCATGGCGTAGGTTTCAGCTTCGGGAACCGGCGTGGTGATCACGTTCAGTCCAGCGTATTTTTTCTCGATAAAAGCCAGGGTATCCGTGCCCATCGGCGACTGCGCAACCAGGATGTTTTGCAGGGTGACGTTCACCATGCCGGCCGTGCTCATGCCGGCCAGGTTGGCTGCGGCGTTTGCCTGCCAGTTCTTGCTGACGAAATCGTCGGTTTGAAGGAATGCGCCTGACGACACAATGCTCGAGGTCACTTCGTTCAGCGGGCTCAGCGTATCGAATGCGCGAATCTGTCCGCTTACAACGACTTTGGCGGTGTCACCGACACGCAGATAGTCGCCACGCTCGGTCAGCGCCAGGCTGGAGAAATCCCAACCGTCATGCGCCGTCACCTTGACGTTGATGGTCTGCTTGGTGAGATCGAATCCCGCACCGTTCATCGACTCGGCCGAGAAGCTTGTCGGGGTGAAGTACAAGTTGTCGCCTGCCACGTTGGCCTGGCCGAACAACCCGAGCAGGGCGTCGTCAAAACTGAAATCGACCGTTGTGCCGGACAGGGTGACGGACGCAGCGAAAGCTGCACCAGTCAGGGTTTGGCTCAGCAAAATGATGCCGGCAGCCAGTTTTTTATTCACGCGTTTCATGGAAAACTCCTTGGTTATAGTGGTTGGGGTCAAGCGCTGGATCGTTCATCCAGTGGTTCTTGCAAATCTCCGCGGTCGTTTCACCGTTATCGTTTTAACTGCCCAGCCTTGCGGCTGCCTGCAAGCTGTTTGTTGACCGCGGATGCCGGGCACAAAAAGGCACAGCCCCCAAGCCAACATGACTCAGCGCACACCAGAAGGATTTGCAAAAAAACACGCAACGCCAGACTGGCGTGCGCATGAGACATCGCAGGGCTAAACGCCCGGCGAAACAGAAACGGACGGGGCATGGGAGACACCCCTTCCTGACGCCAGAACTAAGCGTCGACTGCTATTCACGCGCACTGCTTGCTGCTTTTTTTATGGGTCGGAATACGGCACCTCTTTGTGTGCCTGCATCCCGCCGCATTTATTCACTGCTCGGGTCAACCCGTATTATTTGCCTTGCGGCTGTCTCCTCCTGCCCTCTTCCCCAGCCTGCAAAGGAAATCTGGCTCAGGCGCACGCTGCCACGGGATATGCAAATGGTGATATTGCACAGCACCGTTTCGGCGTGCGCATGAGATATCGCGGGTACAAACCCAACGATCACAGGAGATGCAGGGCCTTGATCAGACCTGCACGGACATCAAGAAAACGATGTCCTTTACTGCTTTTCACGCGCACTCGTCTTGCTTTATATAAGCAGATCATCGATGCGGTGCGTTTATTGTCTGCACCTGCATCCCGCCGCTTTTTGTACTACAGGGTTAAATATAGCCCTGACTTATGACAGTTGCAACACCCATAACAACATTTAATTAAAGTATTTCCATTTTCCTCCGGGGCGCCTTGCCGTCAACCACCCGGAAAAGCAATCTCAAGCGCACGAAGATACGAAATCTGCAACGGCAAGCGCCGCACAACGTCGTTTCGACGTGCGCGTGAGATGTCGTCAAATAACCCAACGACCACAGGATCAGGTCCATCCCTGGGAGGGGGACAACACCCTGGCATCCGGACTGCGATGCCTACTGCTATTCACGCGCACTGCCTGTTACTTTATTTTGCTGCTTTTATTGAACTGCCATGCTGCTATCGCAACGCACCGGTTCTGCTGTCCAGTTGCTGTTGCGATGTGAGAATCATAACGAATGAATATTGCAGCGCGTCGCGTTCAAACCTCTGTCTGAATGAGCTTATTGGCTCATATCACACACGTCCCTGAAGAAAAAACGGGCGACCCCGAGGCCACCCGTTGCTGACTGCATACCTGCTTCGAAGACCGGCATTACGCTGAAGGCTTTGCTGTCCAGCGTCAGCCGGACAATTCGCCCAAAGCAGCGCCGGCCAGCGAAGTGTCCCTACGGTAACCCGATTCAGACGCGGCGGCGCTTGCCGCGCTCGACCATCACGCCGACCAGGCCGATGCCAGCCAGGATCAGCATCCAGTCCTTGGGTTCGGGAACCGCTGCGGCATAGGTCAACGAACCCGAGCTGCTGTCGGTGGTGAAGAAGGCATCGCTGGTGTCCACGCTTCCAGTCACAAACGTGAACGGATAGGCCGCCGAATCGACCGAAAACGACAGGCCGAGGAAAGCGCCGTCGTAATAGCCCACTTCCGCGATGGAGTCGACTGCGGCATCTGCCTGGGTAAAGGTGCTGCCCATGAAGGTTATCGACAGGCTGTCGACGGCCAGCCACTCGGCGCCGGCGCCGGTGAGGGCTGCGTCGTCGAAGCTGAAGCTGCCGGCGTAGCTTTCGTTCAGCAAAGAGCCGGCGTCGATTGCGCCGCTGAAGGTGTAGTTCTGAACAGCGGCCTGGGCCGGTGCGATGGCGGCGAACAACAGGCCGAACGAAACGGCGGCGAGAGATTTCTTGAACGTCATGATGCTTCCTTAGATTTGAAAAGAGGGTTGCGCATTGGGGGTATCGGGGCAGCGCTGCGCCACCCCGATGTCACGATTTTCAGTAGGCGATTTCAACCAGGTCGCGCGCCGGGGCAAACTGTTTGGTGGTCAGGCCCTTGAGCGTTGCCAGCGGACGGAACGGCGCAGCACCCGGACCGTCGGTGTCGATCTGCAGGCTGATGCCGCCACTGACGTCAACCACGCGCACGTAGCCGTCGGTCACGGGTTGGCTCGCGGTGTAACCCAGGTTGAAGAGCAGGCCCGTGAGGTCGATGCGGTCGGCATAGGGCGTGAAGTCGACGA
>NCHD01000097.1 GCA_002257045.1 Hydrogenophilales bacterium 16-61-112
CTGGATCGGTTATTCGTATTACGCATTGAAGGACTACAAGACGTCGCTGGCGCATCAGCAAAAGCTGCTGGCGGTTTACCCGGCCAGCGCAAAAGTGCCGGACGCGATGCTCAATATCGCCTCCAGCGAAATGGCACTGAACAAGCTACCTGCTGCGCGCAAAACGCTCGAGCAACTGGTCGCCCGCTATCCCGGCACGCCCGCGGCCGATCTGGCAAGTCGCCGTCTGGCCGCGCTGAAGTAAGCATGTCCGACGCCTTGACGCTGCGTTTGACCGAGGTTTTTCTGTCCTTGCAGGGTGAAACCAGCCGCGCCGGCTTGCCGACCGTGTTTGTTCGCCTGACCGGCTGCCCGTTGCGTTGTCGCTGGTGCGACACGCCCTACAGCTTTCAGGGCGGCGAAACCGTCACGCTGCCGTCCTTGCTGGCGCAGATTGCGGCCTTGGGCGTGTCGACCGTGTGCGTGACCGGCGGCGAGCCGCTGGCGCAAAAAAACTGCCCGGCCTTGCTGACCGCCCTGTGTGACGCCGGTTATTCCGTCTCGCTCGAAACCAGCGGCGCGCTCGATGTCAGCCAGGTCGACCCACGGGTGTCGCGCATCGTCGATATCAAGGCGCCGGAGTCGGGCGAGGCGGCGCGCAATCGCTGGGAGAACCTTGTCCACCTCACGCCGAATGACGAAATCAAGTTCGTGCTGGCCAACCGCGCCGACTACGACTGGGCGCGCGAAGTCATCCACGCACAAAACCTGACCCAAATCAGCCCCGTGCTGCTGTCGCCGGTACAGGGCGAACTGCCGCCGGCGCAACTGGCAGACTGGGTGCTCGCCGACCGGCTGCCAGTGCGGATGCAACTGCAATTGCACAAAATCCTCTGGGGCAACGCGCCTGGAAAATGAAGCCTGCCGTCATTCTGTTATCAGGTGGACTCGATTCCGCCACCGTACTGGCCATCGCGCGCGAAGCCGATTTTGCCTGCCATACCCTAAGTCTCGATTACGGCCAGCGACACAATGCCGAACTGGCGGCCGCCGGGCGTCTGGCCAAAAGCCTCGGCGCGGTCGAGCATCGCGTGGTCAAACTTGGCCTGGGGGATTTTGGCGGCTCGGCGTTGACCGATGCCTCCATCGCCGTACCCGAAACGCCCACCAGCGGCATTCCCGCCACCTATGTGCCGGCCCGCAACACCGTGATGCTGTCCCTGGCGCTGGCCTGGACCGAGGTGCTGGGCGGGCGCGACATCTTTATTGGCGTCAACGCGGTCGATTATTCGGGCTACCCCGATTGCCGGGCTGAATTCATCGCAGCCTTTGAACATATGGCCAACCTGGCCACCCGTGCCGGGGTCGAAGGCGCGCAGTTGCGCGTTCATGCGCCGCTGCAATATCTGTCCAAGGCCGAAATCATCCAGCGCGGCATTCAACTGGGCGTGGATTACGCGCAAACCGTAAGTTGTTATCAGGCCGACCTTGAAGGCCGCGCCTGCGGACGCTGTGACTCCTGTCGCCTGCGACGTGAGGGCTTTCTCAACACAGGCATTCCCGATCCGACACGCTACGCAGCCGCCGACTGAGTCGGGCGCGACGCGCATGCGGCCAAGCCGCTCCGTACGGCATCATGTGTTTTCCTCTCACAGGCACGCAAGCCCGGCTTTGTCCGAGTGCCCCAATGGTATTTATTGGCCAGCCTGGCTTGTGCGCAAACACATTATGATTCGCTAATTTTCCGGCGCCCGCAGCGGCCCCGCTTTCTGTTCCCGAGGAGAAATAGCCGAATGACTTATGTAGATTTCGCCAGTGCGCACTCGTTTTTTCTGTGGTCGACCTTTGCGATCGCGATGATCCTGGGCGCCGTGGTCAACAAGACCAACTTCTGCACCATGGGCGCGGTGTCCGACTGGGTCAACATGGGCGACACCGGACGCATGCGCGCCTGGATACTCGCCATCGCGGTCGGCGTTCTGGGCGTGACAGGCCTCGAAGCCGCCGGTCTGATCAACGTCACCAGCACCTTCCCGCCCTACCGCCAGAACAGCTTGCCCTGGCTGGAATACACACTCGGCGGCGTCCTGTTCGGCATCGGCATGACCCTCGCCTCCGGCTGCGGCAACAAGACCCTGATCCGCATCGGCGGCGGCAACCTCAAGTCGATCATGGTGCTGCTGGTCATCGCCCTGATCGCCTACTTCATGATCAATCCCTTTCCGGGCAGCGACAAGACGCTGTATTCCACCCTGTTCTATCCCTGGACCAATCCCACCGCAATCGCCTTGAGCACCAACCAGGACCTGGGTGCCATGCTCTTCAGCGACAACGTCGCAACCGGTCGCATGCTCGTGGTTGGTCTCGCAGTGCTCGCCGCCTGGTATCTCACCAGCAACGTCATGATCAATGCCGACGGCGAAGTGATGTCGCTGCAGGCCTATGTGCAGAGCTGGGATTTCTATGCCCCCGCCGACGCCGTTCGCCCCGATGTCGCCCCGCTTGCCTCGCAGTCGTTCACCTTCATCAATCCC
Organism: Hydrogenophilales bacterium 16-61-112; assembly: GCA_002257045.1. Classification (GTDB taxonomy): domain Bacteria; phylum Pseudomonadota; class Gammaproteobacteria; order Burkholderiales; family Thiobacillaceae; genus Thiobacillus. The sequence goes on from NCHD01000097.1 coordinate 2,514, forward strand.
ATGGGGCAAACCCTCGGCTACGCGGCCAGCGGCTTTGATCGCACCCTGCTGACTTTCGGCATCATGGCGCTGGCCGGAGTGATCGCAGGCTCCCTCCTGTGGTCGCTGGTTTCGCGCAGCTTCCGCATCGAGTGGTTCGCCTCCGCCAGCGACTTCGTCAACCACCTGGCCGGCGCCATCCTCATGGGCTTCGGCGGCGTGCTCGCCATGGGCTGCACGGTAGGGCAGGGCATCACCGGCTTTTCCACCCTGGCGCTGGGCTCCATCCTCACCTTTGTCGCCATCGTCATCGGCAGCGCGGCCACCATGAAAGTGCAGTACATCCTGATGATGCGCGCCGAAGGCTAAACAGGACATGACCCGCTTCCGTCCCTGTCGCGTGCGCAGCCTTCAAAAAACCGTCATAAGCCTTTACCCAGACGCGCCGCTTCGGCTATAATTTCGCGCTTTCACGGATAGGGCATCAGCCAGCAGGCTGGGGTCAAATCCACGGGTCGGTAGCTCAGCCGGTAGAGCAGCGGACTTTTAATCCGTTGGTCCCGAGTTCGAATCTCGGCCGACCCACCAAATACCAGTATCACCAAGCATCATGCAGTATCGAAAACCCGCATCTAGCAATGGATTGCGGGTTTTTTCTTGTGGCAACCCATAACACCGCATAACATGGAAATACCATCAATCTGTTGGTATTTGTGTTGCTACTTCGCGTACCAACGAAACAGATACCAACAAAAGCGCGAAAGGTATCTGCCATGCCGCTGTCCGATCCGGCCATCAAGAAAGCCAAGTCTGAAGCCACGTCTTACAAGTTGACGGACGAAAAATGGCTGTTTCTTCTGGTGAATGCGGCCGGGAAATATTGGCGGCTGGCTTATCGTTTCGGCGGCAAGCAAAAGTGGACTTCCCTTGCTTGCAACCGTCTGCCCGCACACTGACAGTCGCCTTTTACCGATTCGCCTGCCAGGACTGTTCCTTTTGCGTGTTCCATGTCAGATAGCTCCCCGTTGATTTGCCGTCTTCAATGATCCTCACCCTGGTCCGCCACGGCATGACGGCGTGGGCCGCGAGCGGGCAGCATACGTCCATCACCGATATCAGCCTTGATGCCCTGGGCGAGACGCAGGCCCGGGCGCTGAAGCCTGTTCTCGCGGTGGAAACCTTTGATGCGGTCTACAGCAGCCCCCTGCAGCGCGCCCGGCAGACGGCGGATCTTGCCGGGTTTGCCGATGCGGTGATCGAAGCTGACCTGACCGAATGGCGCTATGGCCGCTACGAGGGCAGGACGACGGCGCAAATTCAGGCGGACGATCCGGACTGGAGTATTTTTCGCTGCGGCGCGCCCGGCGGCGAAACCCCGGCGGACGTCGCGGCGCGCTGCGACCGGCTGCTGGAAGGGTGGGGGCGGCGGCACCGCCATGTGCTGTGCTTTGCGCACGGCCACATCCTGCGCGCGCTCGCGTGCCGCTGGCTCGGCCAGCCGCTCGATTTCGGCAACCACCTGCATCTGGACCCGGGCAGTATATGCCGCCTGGGGTGGGAGCATCAAAGCCCGGCCCTGCATCTTTGGAACGCGGTTCCCGGCCCGGACGCGGCCGGCTGAACCGCAGAAATGTGTCCAGCCTGATGTGCATGGTCTATGAAGAAGGGACGGTGCAGTTGTCTGCGCAACGCAGACTCCGGCCACCGGCTGGAGCACCCTTTCCCGTTACCAGGAGTCAATCATGGACATCGCAAGCCAGGTTTCTACTGTTCACAATTCCAGCGCCAGCAACTATGTCGCCACCGAGCCGCTGGCGCGCGACCTGACGCAGAGCACGCGGCTGCACGAGCCCGCGCAAATCCTCAGCAGCACCGACCCGATCACCGGACGCGAGATCGACGATCTGACCGGCCATCCCTATCTGGTCGATGGCAACGTCACGATGTATTTCGAGACCGAAGCCACCCGGCAGGAATTTATCGACATGCCGATCGACCACCCGTTCCATCTGGTGGACAACCCCACCGACGAAGGCTACGACGAGGGCTGAGCCTTACCAGTTGCGACTCGACGCGGGAATGCGTCCAGTCGTTGGCCGCGACATTGTGCGGCGCCCGCGGTGAAGCCCACAAACCGGCGTTGACGCAGGCCGCTGGGGCCGATCTGCACGCTTCCTGCGTGGCATGCTTCATCTGGCCTGCCCTTTGCTTGTAACAGTCTGTCCGCATACTGACTGCCGCCATGAGCATCCACGTCGCCATCCGCCATACCACCGTCTACGCGTTCGACCGCCGCGTCACGCTGGGGCCGCACGTGATCCGGCTGCGTCCGGCGCCACATTCGCGCACGCCTATCCTCGCCTACACGCTGAAGATCACGCCGGAGACGCACTTCATCAACTGGCAGCAGGACCCGTTCGGCAACTATCTGGCGCGGCTGGTGTTCCCGGAGGCGACGCGCGAATTTTCGGTCGACGTCGAGGTGATCGCCGACCTGACAGTGATCAATCCCTTTGATTACTTCGTCGAGGAAAGCGCCGAGCACTACCCGTTCGACTACGACGCTGCGCTCAAGCGCGAACTGACGCCGTATCTGGAAACCGAGCCGGCGGGGCCGCTGTTGCAGGCCTGGCTGGTTGCCGTGCCGCGCGAGCGGGTGCACAGCAATAATTTTCTGGTGGCGTTGAACCAGCGCCTGCAGGGCGACATCGCCTACACCGTGCGCATGGAGCCGGGGGTGCAGACGCCGGAAGAGACGCTGGACAAGGCGCTCGGCTCCTGCCGCGATTCGGCCTGGCTGCTGGTGCAGATCCTGCGCCATCTGGGGCTGGCGGCGCGCTTCGTGTCGGGCTATCTGGTGCAGCTCACCGCCGACGAGAAATCGCTCGACGGCCCGTCTGGCACCGAGAAAGACTTCACCGACCTGCACGCCTGGACCGAGGTGTACCTGCCCGGCGCGGGCTGGATCGGGCTCGATCCAACTTCGGGCCTGTTTGCCGGCGAGGGCCATATTCCGCTCGCCGCCACGCCGCAGCCGTCTTCCGCTGCACCGATCGAAGGCATGACCGATCCATGCGAGGTCGAGTTCGCGTTTTCCAACACCGTCAGCCGCATCCGTGAAGACCCGCGCGTGACGCTGCCGTACAGCGACAACGAGTGGGCGGCGATTCTGGCGTTAGGCGCAGCGGTCGACGACAAGTTGCTGGCCAACGATGTGCGCCTGACCCACGGCGGCGAGCCCACCTTCGTCTCGATCGACGGCATGGAAGCACCGGAATGGAACACGGATGCGTTCGGCCGCCACAAAAGAGAGCGTGCCGAGGTGCTGGCGCGGAGACTGCGCGATCGTCTGGCGCCCGGCGCGCTGTTGCACACCGGGCAGGGCAAGTGGTATCCCGGCGAACCGCTGCCGCGCTGGGCGCTGGGGATTTACTGGCGCAAGGATGGTGCGCCGCTGTGGCAGAACCCGGCGCTGCTGGCCGAGGCGGGTCACGATGCGGGGCGAAGCGTGCTCGACGCGCGGCACTTGGCCAAAACCCTGGCGCAGCATCTGGGGCTGGCGATGCGCTATGCGCAACCGGTGTACGAAGACGCGCTCGCCGCGCTGCTGCAGGAAGCGGAACTGCCGCCCAACGTCGATGTGCTGTCCCAAGAAGGCGCCCACGCCGACCTCGACAGCGCCAGCCTGCGCGGCGCGCTGGCCAACAAGCTGTCGCGCGGGCTGAATACGCCGACCGGCTACGTGCTGCCACTGGCCTGGCAGGGCGGGGAGCATCCGTGGCACAGCGCGCCGTGGAAGACCCGGCGCGACCGCCTGTATCTCACGCCCGGCGATGCGCCGATCGGCCTGCGCCTGCCGTTGAATTCACTGCCGTGGGTGGCGGAGGACGAACGCGAGCCCTGGGTCGAGGTCGACCCTTTCGCCATCCAGCCGCCACTGGCCGATTTTCATGGCGAGATCGCCGCGCGCTTTTCCAGCTACACCCCTGCGCCATCCGGTGCGGACGACCCCGAGCATCCGGGGCTGCATCCGCAAACCGCGTCGGCCAAGCTGAACGTCGCGGTGCCGCATACCGCGCTATGCGTCGAAGCGCGCGGCGGTTGCCTGTACGTGTTCATGCCGCCGACCACGACGCTGGAGCACTACCTCGACCTGCTGGCGGCGGTCGAAGCCAGCGCCGCCGCGCACCATTTTCCGCTGGTGATCGAAGGCTATGCGCCGCCGTCCGACGGCCGCATCGAAAAGCTGCTGGTCACCCCCGACCCCGGTGTGATCGAGGTCAACATCCACCCGGCGCACAGCTGGCAGCAACTGGTGGAGACGACGACGCTGGTGTACGAGGAGGCGCGGCTATCCCGATTGGCCGCCGAAAAATTCATGCTCGACGGTCGCCATGCCGGCACCGGCGGCGGCAACCACGTCACGCTCGGCGGCGCGACGCCGTCCGACAGTCCCTTCTTGCGTCGCCCCGATGTGCTGGCCAGCCTGATCACCTACTGGCAGCACCACCCGGCGCTGTCATATCTGTTTTCCGGCATGTTTATCGGCCCCACCAGCCAGGCGCCGCGTGTCGACGAAGGCCGCATCGAACGCCTGTACGAACTGGAAATCGCGTTCCAGCAAATGCCGGTCGGCGACACCGCGCAACCGTGGCTGGTGGACCGCCTGCTGCGCAACCTGCTGACCGATTTGACCGGCAATACGCACCGCTCGGAATTCTGCATCGACAAGCTGTATTCGCCCGACAGCACCAGCGGCCGGCTCGGCCTGCTCGAATTTCGCGGCTTCGAAATGCCGCCGCACCTGCGCATGAGCCTGGCGCAGATGCTGCTGCTGCGCGCGCTGGTCGCGCGTTTCTGGAACGAGCCGTATCGCAAGCCGCTGGTGCGCTGGGGCACGCTGCTGCACGACCGCTACATGCTGCCGCACTATTTGTGGGCCGATTTAAAGGACGTGATCGACGACCTCAGGCTCGCCGGTTTTGCGTTTGAGCTCGACTGGTACAAGCCGTTTCTGGAATTCCGCTTTCCCCGCCACGGCACCCTGCAGCTCGGAGACATCGCCGTCGAACTGCGCACCGCGATCGAACCGTGGAACGTGCTGGGCGAAGAAAACACCAGCCTCGGCACCGCGCGCTACGTCGATTCGTCGGTCGAACGCCTGCAGGTCAAGCTCAATGGCTTGATCGACAGTCGCTACGTGCTGGCCTGCAACGGCCACCGCGTGCCGCTGGTGCCGACCGGCGTACACGGCGAGTTCGTTTGCGGTGTGCGCTACCGCGCCTGGCAGCCGCCGTCGGCGCTGCACCCCACCATCGGCATCCATTCGCCGCTGGTGTTCGACCTGATCGACACCTGGAACGACCGCGCCGTCGGCGGCTGCACGCGCTTTCAGGACTGGGGCCACAGCATCGGCAGTTTCAGCCACCCTTCTGCGGGCAGCCCGACGCTGTCCACCCAGCCGACCGCCCAGGCGGTGCGCACCTTTATCCCCGGCGGCAGCGCCCCCGGCCCGAGGGTGCCGCCACCCGTAGCCGAGGTCGGCGAATTCCCCCACACCCTTGACCTGCGCCGGCGCCAATCCTGAGCCCCCACCCTGAGCCCCCACCCACACATGGCACACATCCACTTCATCGGCGGCGAAAAAGGCGGGGTCGGCAAGTCGCTGGTCGCGCGCCTGCTCGCGCAATACCTGATCGACCACGAGCAGCCGTTTCTCGGCTTCGATACCGATCGCTCGCACGGCGCGCTGATGCGCTTTTATGCGGGCTATGCCTCGCCCGTCATCGTCGACAGCTATGAAAGCCTCGACGCCATTATCGAGGCCGCCATCGCCGAGCCGGAGCGCTGCATTCTGGTCGACCTCGCCGCGCAAACCGAGGACGCGCTGACGCGCTGGATGGACGATTCCGGCGTGCTCGAACTGGCGGGGGAAATGGGCGTGGTGCTGAATTACTGGCACGTCATGGACTCGGGCCGCGACTCGGTCGACCTGCTGAAAAAACTGCTCGACCGCTTCGGCTCGCGGCTCAACTACGTGCTGGTGCAAAACCACCTCCGCGGCGACGCCTTCGACCTGCTCGACGCCTCCGGCCAGAAGCAGCGCGCGCTCGACCTCAACGCCCGCGTCATCCACCTCCGCCGCCTGCACGAGGCCGCCATGATCAAGATCGACGGCCACAGCAGCAGCTTCTGGTCGGCCACCCAGCGCGGCGACGACCCCGCGCTCGGCCTGCTCGAACGGCAGCGCGTCAAGCTGTGGTTGAAAAACGCGTACAGCGAAATCGATACCTTGCACGTCTGATCAATCCTTAACCTGCTGAAGGGAAGCCGCATGAACCGCCTCGACGTCATCGAAATGATCATCGAATCCAAACTGAAAAAAGGCCTGAAGTGGTCGGCCACAGCAAGGAATGGACGACCGCGGCGATGCTGGGCCAGATGACGCTGAGCCGCGACGAGGCTGAAAAAGTCGGCGCGCTGCTCGATCTGCCGCAAGCGGCCATCGCCTGGCTGCAGGTCGTGCCCTACAAGGGCGCGCTACCCACTGCCGTGCCGACTGACCCGCTGATCTATCGCTTCTATGAACTGATCTCGGTGTACGGCACCAGCATCAAGGAACTGATCCATGAGGAATTCGGCGACGGCATCATGAGCGCGATCGATTTTTCGATGGACATCCAGCCAGTGCGCGCATCAGCCATCTCAGCACCGGCAGTCGCGCATACAGTTCCTCGGCGGCATCCCAGTAGTCGCGGTGCAGCGTCACCTTGCCGGCGGCGTCAAACGTCAGGTGCGTGGCGCCGCGAATCGTGGTGGGCTGGCGCGTGATCGGCATCGTGAAATCCATTTCCCACAGGATGACGGCGTGGCCGTCTTCGCCGGGAAAGCGCCCGGTGACGCGAAAGCGCGCGCCCGGCAATTTGTCGAAGCTGTGGCGCAGGATGGCGCGGATGGCGGCGACGCCGGTCACTTCGTGGAACGGATCCTTGAAGCGCGCGTCCGCCGCGTAATAGGTGTCGAGCTCGTCCAGATTGTGGGCCGAGAGCCGTTCGAAATAGGTGCACAGGGCGTCGAGCGCAGTCATAAGCCGGTGATCCGGTGGACGAGGGGAAAATAGGTGCGATACGGCAGCAGGTTGAGCAGTTTGAGCACGCGGGTGAAGCGTTTGGGAAAGTGAATCTCGAATGCGCCGGCCGCGATGCCAGCCAGGATTTCGCGCGCGGCTTCGTCGGCTTCGATCAGCGCCGGCATCTTGAACTCGTTGAGGTCGGTGAGCGGGGTTTTGACGAAGCCGGGATTGATCAGGTGCACCGCCACGCCCTTGGGCGCAAGGTCGAGATACAGCGTTTCGGCAAAGTTAATCAGCGCTGCCTTGGTCGCGCCGTACACCAGTCCGCTCGGCAGGCCGCCGTAGCCGGCGACGCTGGCGGTGATCGCCATGCGCCCGCTGCCGCGTTGTGCGAAGTAGGGCGCAAGCAGGGCGCTGGCGTTGATGACGCCGACCAGATTGACCTGCACCAGCTTTTCGGCGGCCTTAGCGTCGAGTTCCCACGCGCGCACCGGCTGATGCGTGCCGGCGTTGAGGATGGCGACATCGATGTCGCCGAATGCGGCCAGGACCGAGTCGAACGCAGCCGACACGCTGGCGCGGTCGGTGACATCGGCAGGCACCACCACCGCGTTGCCGTCGGCCAGTTTTTCCAGCGTGTCGCGCGAGCGGCTGGTGAGCGCCACCCGCGCGCCGTGCGCCATCAGCAGGCGGGCGGTGGCCTCGCCGATGCCCGAGCTGGCGCCAATCAGCCACACGCGCTGGCCGCGCCAATCGGCGAGTTTGGGGTTCAGGCTCATGGGCCTTTCCTGAAGCTGATGACGATTTCGCCGAGCTTGAAGCCGAACTTGCGCATCTCCGATTTGTTCAGCATCGTCGTATCGTTCATTTGATACATCCAGTCGTCGAACTGCACTTCGTAAGTCTTGCCATCGACCGGCAGCAACAGGGTGTATTTCCACTGCAGTGCGTTGCCGTATGCGGTGCCGAGCGCGTCGCCCTTGACGTCGTTGGCGCGGCCAACATAGCGATGGGTGTCGAGCTTGCTGATGCGCCAGACGCGCTGCGATTTTTCGCCGTCCGACCAGACGAAGTCCTCGGTCAGCACGCCTTCGTTGCCGCGCCATTCGCCGGTCATCTTCACGGTGAAGCGGCGCTTGACCTCGCCCGAGCGGTCGGCGAAATAGCCCCAGGCGGTGAGCGGCCCGTTGAAGTAAGTGGCGAGGTCGAGCGTGGGTGTCTGGTCGCGGTAGACCTCGGGCGAAACGCCGGCGCAGCCGGACAGCCCCAGTACGGTACACAGAACGGCGAGCGATTTTTTCAGCATGGGACGACTCCAGGGCGGGCGGTGGGAAGGGCGCGCCAGAACCAGGCCAGCGCGCCGAGTTTCATGACGAGGGGCAACAGGGCATAGGTGGCCGACAGCGCGAACAGGTTGCCGCCGCCGGGCGCGTAGCCCCAGAAATCGAGCAGCGGCAGCGCAAGCCCGGCGGCGAGCGCGAGGGTGAGCTTGGCGAAAAAGCTCATCAATCCGTAGTAGGCGCCGGGCTGTGGCGCGGGGTCGGCGTCGATCATGTCGGCGACCAGCGCCGGCGGCAGCGCGAGGTCGGCGCCGAGCGCAAGGCCGGACGCCGCGCACACCAGCGCATAGCCCGCCAGGTCGCCGGCGCCGAGCCAGAACGCGCCGCTGAAGGCGGCGATCGACAGCGCCATCGACACCCGCCAGGCCTCGAGCGTGCCGATGCGCTTGGCCAGCCGCACCCACAGCGGCAGGCCGAGCGCGCCGCTCAGAAAATAGATCACCAGAAACAGCCCGCTTTGGCTGGCCAGCTGCAACACGTCGTCGATGAAGAAAATCACCAGCGTGGCGGGCAGCGCGGCGGCGACGCCGTTCAGCAGATAGCCGGGCGCGAAGCGGGCGAACGCCGGGTGGTCAAGCGGGCGCAGCATCTGGCGCAGGCCCGGCGAGCGGGCACCGTGCTGCATCGGCGGGGTGGCGACCAGCGTCAGCGCAGCAAACACCAGCAGCAGGCCGAAGAAAATCCAGCCCATGCGCGACAGGCCTTCGGCCAGCGTGGGTGCCAGCAGCGCCGGTAGCGCCGCGGCCAGCACCACGCCGACGAGGCCGAAGCCTTCGCGCGCGGCGAACAGACGGGTGCGTTCATGCGGCACGCTCGACAGCCGCGCGCCCCAGCTGGTGTGCACCACGGTGGCGAGGCTGTAGCCAACCGTGGTCAGCGTCAGCATCACGACCAGCCAGGGCACGACCAGCCAGGGCGCCACCGGCCAGGCTTCGGGCAGCGTAAAAACCCCCATCCAGCCCAGCCCGAGCAACGGCAGGGAGAGGGCCACCAGTCTGCGCGGATGGGGAAAGCGGTCGAACAGCGCGCCGATCAGGGGATCGATTGCGGCGTCGAGAAAGCGCAGCGCGAGCAGGATTGCGCCGAGCAGGGAAAGCGAAATCACGCCGCTGTAGAACGGCGCGAGGTGGACATACAGCGGCAGCGCCGCGAACGCGAGCGGCAGACCAAGCCCGCCATAGGTCAGCAGGCGCGTGCGCGGCAGCGGACTCATGGCGATTTCAGCAACTGCGCGCGCAGGTTCGGCGCGCGCGTGGCAGGACTGAGCCAGATGCCGAAGAAGGCGTCGGCAAACGCTTCGTCGTCGATCTGCCCGAGCTTGCGCGTGCCGCTGTAAAACGACACGCCTGCGCCCGGGGTGCGCACGCCGGTCAGGCGGTCGCCATCCTTGACGTCGGGAAACAGCGCGCGCATCTGTTGTTCCCAGCGCGCCAGCGTGGGCGAGGGGAATGGCCGCAACTTGGCGATCTCCTCGATCGAGCGCTGTGCGATGGCGGCGCCGCCGAAGCTGCGTGCGTAGACCAGCTCCAGCGCATAGGGCTGGCTGGCCGACCACACGCCGCCGGGCGACCACAGCGTGGCGTCGTACAGGCGCAGGCCGAGAAAGCGCATGGTGCCGCTGCCGACTGCTTCGAAGTTCGACAGATGCGGCAGCGGGCTGGCATGCAGCACGGACGCCGCCAGCAGGCAGGCAGCGGCGAGGACTGCTGTAAAACCTGCTGGATTACCGCGTGCGGGTTTAGGCGGCGTGTTCAAGACGGAATTGCGCGACATCGACTGACCCGGCGTGAAAGCCGGCCTCGCAGTAAGCCAGATAAAAGTGCCAGATGCGCAGGAAGCGTTCGTCGTATCCCTGCGCGCGCACGGCGTCGATCTGCTCGTGAAAACGCAGCCGCCAGCGCTTCAGGGTTTCGGCGTAATCGAGGCCGAAGTTTTCCTGCGCGGTGACCGTCAGTCCGGCGCGTGCGGCTTCCTCGGTGAAGCGCGACGGCGAGGGCAGCATGCCGCCGGGAAACACGTACTGCTGGATGAAGTCGGACCCGGTGCGGTAGCGCTCGAACAGGGCGTCGTCGATGAGGATGGTCTGCACCACCGCACGGCCGCCCGGCTTGAGGCTGCGCTTGACGGTGTCGAAATAGGTCGGCCAATAGGCCTCGCCCACCGCCTCGAACATCTCGATCGAGACGATGCCATCGTATTGTTGCAAT
>NCHD01000098.1 GCA_002257045.1 Hydrogenophilales bacterium 16-61-112
CGACCTGTCTGAATACAACATTCTCGTCAGCGCAGACGGCCCGGTCATCATCGACCTGCCGCAAGCGGTCGACGCCGCTGGCAACAACCACGCCAAGGACATGCTGACACGCGACGTCAATAACCTCACCACTTACTTCGGCCAGTTCGACCCCGCGCTGCTGACCACGCAATACGCCGAGGAAATATGGTCACTGTATGAACATGGTGAATTGAATCCGGACGTCACACTGACCGGCCATTTCGAATCCACCCTGCCGCCGGTCGACCTGGAAGGCGTCATGCGGGAGATCGACGACGCGCGCGAGGTCGAGGCAGCCAGGTTGCTGCGCTTGCAGGAACTGGATGAGTGATGCCGGCACGGCAATATGCGCAAACGCTTATAATCCAGCATGACCCATCCCCACCCACCCTCCCCCGATTCATCATCCACACCTGCTGAAACTACCGACCCGGCTTTCAGCACGGCCTTCGATCAGCTGCCGCTGGCACCCGCCGTGCTGGCGAACCTGCGGTCGCTGGGTTACCTCAACATGACGCCGATCCAGGCGGCCAGCCTGCCAATCACGCTGGAAGGTCATGACCTGATCGCACAGGCCAAGACAGGTAGCGGCAAGACGGCTGCCTTCGCCCTCACCCTGCTGGCGAATCTGAATGTGCGCTATTTTACGGTGCAGGCGCTGGTGCTGTGCCCGACGCGCGAGCTGGCCGATCAGGTGACGCAGGAAATTCGCCGTCTGGCGCGTGCCGAAGACAACATCAAGGTGCTCTCACTGGTGGGCGGCAGTACGATGCGCCCACAGATGGCCAGTCTGGAGCACGGCGCGCACGTCGTGGTCGGCACGCCGGGCCGCATCATGGATCACCTGCAACGCGGCAGCCTGAACCTGGATGCGCTCAACACGCTGGTATTCGACGAAGCCGACCGCATGCTGGACATGGGCTTTTTCGATGACATGGTGTTCATTGCACGGCAGTGCCCAGTCAAGCGGCAAACCCTGCTGTTTTCCGCCACTTATCCCCCTGGCATCGAAAAACTGGGGCGTCAGTTCTTGCACCAGCCGCGCACCATCAAACTGCTGGAGCAGCACGAGAGCGACAAGATTCGCCAACGGTTTTACGAAGTGGCAAACGAAGACCGCCTGCAGGCGGTGGCCACGCTGTTGCGTCACTATCGTCCGGTCAGCACGCTGGCGTTTTGCAACACGCGCCAGCAATGCCGCGATTTGCTGGAGGTGCTGCGCGAGCAGGGTTTCCAGGCGCTGGCGCTGCATGGCGAACTGGAACAGCGCGAACGCGACCAGGTATTGATCCAGTTCGCCAATCGCAGCTGTTCGGTGCTGGTAGCGACCGACGTCGCCGCGCGCGGGCTCGACATCGCCCAGCTCGAAGCGGTGATCAACGTCGACGTCACGCCCGACCCCGAGGTCTATATCCACCGCATCGGCCGCACCGGGCGCGCCGACCAGGACGGCTGGGCGCTCAGCCTCGCCAGCCACAACCAAATGCGGCGGGTGGACAACATCGCGGCAGAGACCGGCACCGTTGTGGAGTGGCATTCGATCGCCGAACTGTCCGATGCCAGCGACGAGCCGCTGCTGCCGCCGATGGTGAGCTTGCAGATTCTTGGCGGCCGCAAGGAAAAAATCCGCCCTGGCGACGTGCTGGGTGCGCTTACCGGCGAAGCGGGGTTCAGTAGCGCCCAGATCGGCAAGATCAACATCACCGAATTCCACACCTATGTGGCCGTGGCGCGCGAGATCGCGCAGCAAGCGGTGCGCTGGCTGGCGTCCGGCAAGATCAAGGGCAAGACGGTAAAGGTTCGCATCATGGGCGTTGAAGACGACGCGACGGGAGGTACACCCTCGCGTGCCCAGGCCGGCATCCGGCGTCGACCCCAAGGCTGACCCGCCGTCACAGGCGGGTGCCCGGCCCGAGACAACAGGTTGCAATTAACCCAGTGTTTGTTATATTTATAACAAACAGCCACGGAGCAGCCCGCCATGAACCAGCCTGCCTTCATCAGCCCACCCACACCCCAGGAAGAACCCGACACGCGCGGCACCCTGGCGCGCATGGTGACGACGCTGTTCGAACACTGGAAGCTCTCCAGCAACGACCAGCTTTCGCTGCTCGGACTATCGGCTGGAAACCGTCCGGCACTGGCGCGTTACCGCAAGGGCGAGCCGCTGGCCAATTCGCGCGATCTGCTGGAGCGCGCGGGGCATTTGCTGGCGATACACAAAAACCTGCGGCTGCTATTTCCGCATGATCGCGACCTGGCCTACGCCTGGATGACCACCGCCAACCGCGCATTTGCCGGGAAAACGCCGGTCGAGCTGATCGCTGAATGGGGTTTCGCGGGCTTGCTGCAAACCCGCGCCTATCTCGACCGGGCGCGCGGGGTTTGAGCGCCGGCGCGCTGTTCGACGCGCTGCGGCTGGCAGACATTCACCAGAATCTGGCGCGCAATATCGTCTCCCTCCGCCAGTCGCAGGATCTGTTCGATGACCTCAGCCCCAACCCGCAGGACTGGAACGTGGCTATCCGTCACGAGCTGGCCACCCGGCCAAAGCCCTACACGTCGGACTCACCCGCAATCAACCGGCCATTTGAAGAAGCCATCTGGATCGAAGCCGTTGCTTATCCTTTCCAACCGCCCAACTGGTCCACAAGCCGGTTTTCGGACGGCAGCTTCGGCATTTGGTACGGCGCTGACAGCATTGAAACCACGGTCCACGAAACCGCCTGGCATTGGCGCAACGGGCTACTGGCCGATGCCGGTTTCGACCGCGAAGGGGTACGCATCGAGCGCAAGGTGGTCTGGGTGCGCGGGGATGCCGCGCTGGTGGACTTTCGCCCGGAAATCAAACGCATGCCCGAACTGGTTCACCCGACAAGCTACGCCGCCACCCAGCCGATCGGCAAGCGGCTGCATCGGGAGGGATTTCCGGGGCTGGTGTCACGCTCGGCGCGCTGCGACGGCCACATCTTCGGCATCCTCAATCCAGGCGTGCTGTCGAATCCGGTACAGGCCTGCTGGTTGAGCTATCGCCTCGAATCCGGCCGCGTTGCGGTCGAAAAGGAAACAGGTGTGGACTGGCTAGAGGCGTGACCCGATGCACATGCCGCAGGGCCGCACGGCAAACAGGCCGTTCAGCGGCGCTTTTTCCAGCTCGCGCGGCACGCGCCGTGCAGATAGGTGAGGGCGCGTTCCATATAGGCGTCGGGCCAGTTGGGATCGGTGTCGGCAAGACGCTCTTCCGCTTCGCGGCGGATATCGTCCGACCAGCTTCGGCGCAGGTCGGCACGCAGCGACTCCGGTGCATGCTGGTCGACGAACGCGATCACGGCATCCGAATCGAAGCCGCTGCTGCGGAAAATGCGGGTGATTTCCTTCGCATCTTTCAACAGCAGGCTGGCCTTGGGCGGCAGGCCCGTGGCCAGCAGCAGGAAGACGGTGGCCAGCACCTGCGGGTCGTCCGACTCGCCGCGCGTCACGCGCTGCCACTCCCTGGCCACCAGCCGGTCGTATTCACTGACGTCTTCGTCCAAACTTTCGCTGACGAAATACGGCTGGGCGGTGTCGCCATACAGCAGTTTGTCCGCCGTGGCATCGTCTGCGCGAATCCGCGGCAGATCCTGCCCGATGAAGCGCGCCATCGCGTGCACGGCCAGTTGCCGGAAAGTGGGCGAGGCGTCGGCGACAAACGCCTGAAAACGCGCGTCGTCGAGCTTGGCCTTGGGTCGCCTGGCCGCCTTGACCAGATGCACGAAGCCGCTGCGCGTCGGTAGCGTCAGCGCAGCCTTGTCGACAAACAGCACCAGCATGGCGCTGCGGATCAAGGCTTCGGCATCGTCGTAGTCGCCGCGCGCCACGCCCATTTTTCTCGCCAGCCATAGCGAGAAATCAAGGATGTCCTGAACCCCCTGCCGCACCGCGCGTTCGTTCCGGTAGTCAGCCAGGGTGAACGGGCTGGCCGCAGTCTTGTCGTCGAGATAGGCGCGCTGGCTGTCGGGCGAAACAGTATTGCCGAGCATCAGGCTGCTGTCGGGCATCGCCTGCAGGCGTTTGAGCATGTCCGAGCCGCCCTTGGAATGCGACAGCAGGGTTTTGTCGCGCAGCGACGCGGCGGCAATCGCAAGATCGCCACCGGACACCTCTTCCAGATACAGGCTCATCAGATAAACCATGCGGCGCACGGCCAGCTCGAGGTCGGGCCGCAGATATGCCGTGCCAAAATAATTGGCGATCTGCACGATGCCCTTCGTAAAATCGGCCTCGATCGTGCGCAGCCGCTCGGCCGAAATCATCCCCTGCTTCACGCCGTGATGCAGCGCCTTGTCGAAAAACGGGCGGCCATCAAACGCCGCCAGCCCGGTCAAACCCATTGCCTTCGCTTCAGCCATTGTTTGATCCGCCATTGTTTAAATAGCGGACTCTTCTTCGTCATCGGTCGGCTCGCCCGCCTCAGCGGCCAGCAGCATGGCGTTGAGCGCCTCTACATGTTTGGCCACGCGCACGCGCAGCACGCCCATCAATTCCTCGAACGCATCGGGAAACTCGTAACGCAGCAGCCAGGCGGTTTCCATCCAGTCGCCGTCAGCTACTTCGGTGCGCTGCAGCAAGGGCCGCGCTTCTTCGATAGCGTTGCCAAAGCCCAGGCTTTCATCCAGTTCCTCGAGCTTTTCCATCAGCCAGGTGGTGTGCACCTGGATCCCGGCGTCCTGCTCGTATTCCGGCGCAAACTGGCCGGTGGTGGCAAAACTCAGCACTTCGTCGTAGCGGTCTTCAAAATAGTCAGCCAGCGTGTTGATGCCGCCTTCGGTATTGACGATCGCATCCAGATATTCGCCGACGGTGTTCTCATCGCGGTGGATCACCGCGTTGACCATGGCGCGCAAACGCTCGCTGGTGCGCTCGCCGTACTGCCGCTCCAGCACGATGGAGTGGGCGAACTGCTCCGGCGTCACCAGCATGTTGACGATGGATTCCTTGGACGAATCAAACTCGCGCATGATGGCGAGCAGGTCCTTGGGCGGCAGATCGTCGAGCAGGCTGACCAGCGCATGGTCGCCGTGCTGGTCAGCCACCGCCACGAGCGTGCGTTCGGCGCCCACGATGTCGCCGGACAAAATCAACTGCGAGGATTTCAAGACTACCGGGTGCATGCTGCCTCCTTCTTCAGGGTTGTTTGCTTGAGGCTCACTCATCACGGTTATCGAATCCCTGTTCCGACAGCCAGTCCGAACCGGCCTCGCCCAGATCGTCCGCCTCGTCGTCGTCACCGTCTTCGTCCTGCTCGCTGTCGTCTTCGTCCCTGGCTGCAGGCGCAGCAAACGTATCCTTGTTGCGCAGGAACTCCAGCGCGGCGGTCGTAACCAGAAACGCATCGCCGCCCTGGACGTCGAGCGTCACGGCGATCAGAGGCTCGGCCCAGGGGGCAACCGTCAGGCTTTTTTCAAGCTCGGACCAGGCGAGAAAACCGGCATGCTCGGGCTCGTTCTGCACCAGCTGGTGCATCACGTCGGCAGACGGAAAACCAAAGGCGTCATAAAACACCACCGCCACCATTTCGGGGCTGTAGTCGATCATCGCCAGAATGGCATCCATCTCCGGCTGGTGAAATAGTGTGATTTTTTCAATTGAGAATTCCCTGGATGTATTTGGCCGCCATATCCTGCGCCACCGCGACCGGGTCGTCGATCAGGCTGCGCTGCCGGTATTCGTCGTACGATTGCTTGCGCTCCGGATCGGACAGCACTTCATACGCATCCTGAACTTCGCGAAAGCGCAGCGCGGCATCGTCTGCCGAATTCTTGTCCGGATGGTAAAACGCAGCTTTTTTGCGGTAAGCGAGCTTGATTGTTTCGTGGGTGGCTGAAGGCGGAACGCCCAGCTTTTCATAGTGATCCTGCATTCAATTCCTTGTCATGACCGTGTGAGCACACGTTTCAGAGTGGCGCGAATTATAGGGTTATTCCCCCCTGCCAGTCGCTATTTGATTGATTAAACAATGCGTTAAGGCAGGGGCTAGGGGATAATCCCGCTTTTACCCATTTCCCCCACCCCCCATGGCGATCCAGTGGTTCCCCGGTCATATGACCACCGCGCGCAAGAAAGCGGCCGAAACAATGGCGCTGATCGACGTTGTCGTCGAAGTGCTCGACGCGCGGCTGCCCGAAGCCGGCAGCAACCCGATGATTCACGAGCTGCGCGCGCATCGCCAGCGCCCCTGCCTCAAGCTGCTCAACAAGGTCGACCTCGCCGACCCCGATGCCACCCACGCCTGGCTCGACTATTACAACAGCCTGCCGAACGTGAAGGCGGTGGCGATTTCGGCCAAGAAACCCGGCGACGTCGCCAAACTGGCCGCCGTGGCACAAAAACTGGCGCCGCATCGCAACGACCCGATCAAACCGCTGCGGCTGATGATCATGGGCATCCCCAACGTCGGCAAATCCACCCTGATGAACACCTGGGTCAAGCGCCGGGTCGCTGCGGTCGGCGACGAACCCGCCGTCACCAAGTCGCAGCAGCGAATCAATATCTCGCCGCTGCTGTCGCTGGTCGACACCCCGGGAATGACCTGGCCCCGGATCGAGCATGATTCCGATGGTTTCATGCTCGCCGCCAGTCACGCCATCGGTCGCAACGCCGTCATCGACGAACAGGTCGCGGTGTTTCTCGCCGAAATTCTGCTGCAACGCTACCCCGCCCTGCTCACCGCGCGCTACGGTTTTTCGCTCGATGGCCTCGACGCTACCGGCGTGCTCGAAGCTGTCGCCAAACGCCGCGCCTGCGTCATCAAGGGGCGCGGCGGCGAACTCGATCTGGAAAAAGCCGCCATGATCCTGCTGACCGATTATCGCTCCGGCACCCTCGGCCGCATTAGCCTTGAAACCCCGGCGACCCGCCAGGCCATGCTGGATGA
The DNA here is from genome assembly GCA_002257045.1 of Hydrogenophilales bacterium 16-61-112. Classification (GTDB taxonomy): domain Bacteria; phylum Pseudomonadota; class Gammaproteobacteria; order Burkholderiales; family Thiobacillaceae; genus Thiobacillus. The sequence continues at coordinate 6,935 of NCHD01000098.1, forward strand.
CGCCCGCAGCAAAGCCGCACTGGAGGCCGCGCGTAAAAAGGCGATTCTGGAAGCGGCCCGCACCAAGGCCGCGCTGGATGCCGAACATAACAAGGCGACGCCCTCCGGGAACAGCGATCCTGACGCAGCCGGGTGATGGCAGACCGTGCCATAGCGCGGCTGCCAGATAAGAAAAAGGCAGACGGAGTTCGAGCCCCTGGCCGCAGGCTCTATGTTGCAAGACACCGCTCAACGAACGTCACAGATACGCAGTGAAGTTCAGGTGGTTGGCAGCGAATGTCTGTTGTTCGGCCATTCCGGCCGGTCGCCACTACCGACAACCGGTCATTCAGGAACGTCTGCTTCCTTAGTTGCCGAATCGTAATTTTCGACCCCTTTCAGCCGGTCGAAACTTGCTCGCCGTATGTCCGTTCAGCACCAGATAACGGCCATCTGTAGACGGCCACTATCCGTATTCACTCAACCCCTAAACATCAGTTTGCTCCGCAATCGCCAGCGCATCGTCGACCTCAAATCCGAGATAGCGAACCATGCTTTCCAGCTTGGTGTAGCCGAGCAGCAACTGAACGGCACTGAGGTTCTTGGTGCGCAGGTAAATCATCTTGACCTTGGTTCTGCATACCGTGGGCGGAAGGATCAAGCCTGCCCCTGCTCCAGGACAACCACCAGCTGTTCATGCCGGTCAGCCACCTTAACCCGTTCCCCGAGGGCGCATCCACTGCAATAGCAATGCGCCAAATACCTACTACAAAGAAATGGTTAAATATTTTTAACAGTGAAAAGGGAGTCCTCCATGAAGTCGAAAATTTTTGGCGTAATACTTGCGGTTGTCACCGGTTTCGCAGCCATTACAAACGCGGTGGCAGGTCATCCGGAAAGCGGGTGCGACGTGGTTACGCTCAGCGGCAACGGCACGCGCCTGGAGAGCGGTGTAATCGTGGGAAGCGAGACGCTAACCATCGTCGCGACCGGAGAACAGATCCCGGTCACGTTCACGGCCGTACCCTTGGGTATTACTGACTTTCAGGATGGCAAGGCTACCTTTGTCTCATCGCATGAGTTCAAAGGGGTGAAAGACCGCCGCGTAAGCTTTACAACCTTCGATGAAATCAAGACCGTGCCGCTGCAAGGCGACCCGAGTTGCGGCCAGGGTGAATGTGGCCTGGTGTTCAAGCTGGTGTTGAAGCAAGGCATCGGTGACTACAACTGCGGCGAGATTGTCAGCGGCTACGACCCTACGCTTACCTCCTTCACCTCAACGCTGCAAGGCAACGCCCTGCAACTCAATTCTGTTGGGAAACTCTGCAAATGCAAGCTGAGCGGGAACAACTAACCCGGCTGTAGGGGGCGGCCGGGATTCCGCCAGGTTGTGGCGGACCGTTTTTCCGCATCAAGCCCCACCTATTCAACATACGCAGACGGAGGTGGTCAATGGCCAGGCAGGTATATGGAAATATCGCGGACAAAACCGGACCGCTATCCAAGCTTGTGGTTGAGGCCTGGGATTCCGACCTGGACGGTGACGACTTCATGGGCCGCGCAACCACGGACAAAGCGGGCGACTATCGCATTGAATACGAGGGCAGACATTGGGATCCTGCGCCGCATGAGATCACCACCTGGCGCCCCGACATCTACATCGGGGTGCTCACCAAAACCAAGAACGGCCGAGATGTGGAAGTAGCGCGCTCCAAGGTCTATGACAACCAGCCACTGCGCGATGATCGGAAGATCAATCTGAATGTCGGCGCCACCGGCACAGAGGGTGTAAGAGTTTTTGTGTAAACGGTCATTTGGCAGGAGACTGCCTTTCTTCACGAGAGAGCCGTAATGACCGTAAGCAACGAACTGATTGACAACCTGTTGGCTGACTACAAGAAACCTGAAGACCTGATAGGCGAGCACGGGCTGTTAAAGCAGCTCACCAAGCG
>NCHD01000201.1 GCA_002257045.1 Hydrogenophilales bacterium 16-61-112
GTGTTCACCAAAATCCACGTCCACTTCACCGTCACCGGCATGGGGCTCGACCCCAAGCGTGTCGAACAGGCGGTGAAACTGTCCGCCGAGAAATACTGCTCGGCCAGCATCATGCTCGGCAAAATGGCTGACATCACCCACGATTTCGAGATTGTGGAAGGCTGAACAAAAACAAGCGGGCGCTCCAGGCGCCCGTTTTATCTAAAGAAATGCTTCAAGCGGCGATTTGCTCAAAGGAGAATTGCGGAATATCCGCACGATCCCGTGCATGTTCAACTGTGATACCGCAAACATTGCCATCCGCATCCAAATCCAGCAGGGTGTTTTCATCCAGATCCCTGCTTTCGCTCACAGCGGTGGATTTGAATTCGATATAAAGCGTATCGGTGTCTTGAAAATACTTAATTTTCATGGCGAGAACCTTCGATCAAAGAATGCGTTATGCACGGTTTCTCTGTCCGGCAACAGAATCACACGCAGATACTTCCCCTCCGCATCCGAAACGGCGGCCCAGCAGCGAACCCGCCCATCGGTCTGGATCATTTCCCTTTCAGGACAGTCAATCACACGCTGAATCCATTCCAGCTTGATTGAGGCCCGATCAGGTCGTTGCCGCATGGATAAAAAATACTGCGTAAATTTCACACGGGCAGTGTAGCAAATAGATGATGTGACCGTAGCACTCATAACGTAATAAGAACCCCGGCGTGCGGCCGATGGAAATGCTGCTGGGCCTGGGCGGCTGTTCCGCATTCGATGTCGTGCTCATCCTGCGCAAAAGCCGCCAGCCCATCACCGACTGCGTCGCCGACCTCACCGCCGAACGCGCCGACACCGACCCCAAGGTGTTCACCAAAATCCACGTCCACTTCACCGTCACCGGCATGGGGCTCGACCCCAAGCGTGTCGAACAGGCGGTGAAACTGTCCCAGGCTCCCAAAGGAGCCTGTCAATTTCATTCCCTGCCATTACGCCATTCTGGCTACGACCCAAAGTACGTGGATCGATGGCAAGCCCCACGCCTACCCTGCAAGCGATCGATCACGCTGCGCGTGCGTGCCTGATTTCAAACGGATATGCACCATTCGCGCGCGCATCCAGCAGCACGAGTTCAACCGTACTCCCATCTTCCGCATAGCTGACATGCGTATTCCAGTCTTGCGACACCTCGCGCACGATGGGTTTGTCGGATAACCGGATAACCAGAATATCGTCCTCATCAAAGTAGACCGTGTGCATATCAACCTCCTATATCACTTCAAAATGGTGCATAACCGTTTTAACTACAAGCTGATCTTCCAGCACCAGAACAGCGCACAGCAGATTATCGGAAGTTCGCGGAAATC
>NCHD01000099.1 GCA_002257045.1 Hydrogenophilales bacterium 16-61-112
TTGGGGATGATCTTGCCGACCGCAGTGGCGACGACATCAATGCGGCCGAAGATCGTCCACAGCAGCGCGATCAAGGCAAAGGTCATGATGAGCCACAGCGTGATGCGGGGTGCAGGATGCACCGGTGTGTCGCGCAGGGAGAGTGCTGCGGGCAGGAACTGGGCTTCGTGGGGGTGCAGGTCGGGGGCATCCGTTTCTTTGCGCTGTGACCAGGCGTGGCGGAAGATTTTGGCGTAGCGCTTGAAGAGGTCGGCGAAGGCGTGGCGTTTCAACATGGTATTTTCGGAGCTTGTCCGGTTGTTATTTTGTACATACAATCACGGCGATGCGCATCGAATTCGATCCGGCTAAAAACGAACGGAATATTCGCGAGCGGGGCTTGTCGTTTGAGCGGGCGGCGGCTTTCGCATTTGAAACCGCAGCCATCACCGTGGATAACCGGCGGAATTATGGCGAAGCTCGTTTCCGGGCACTGGGGTATCTGGATGGACGTTTGCACGCGCTGGTATTTATCGGCCTTCCCGATGGCATTCGGGTCATCAGTTTTCGCAAGGCTAATCAACGTGAGGTAAGGCTTTATGAATCGCAAACCTAAACCTGATTTAATCGACGACGACAACCCGGAATGGACTGCCGAAGATTTCAAACGCGCCGTGCCCTTCTCCGGTCTGCCCGAATCCCTGCAAGCTGTGTTGTCGTCGCGCACGCGCGGCGCGCAAAAAGCGCCCACGAAGGAACGCATCACCATCCGGCTCTCGCCCGAGGTGGTCGCGCCGTTCCGCGCGACGGGCGACGGCTGGCAAACCCGACTCGACGCCGCGCTCAAGGACTGGCTTAAAACCCACACACCCGCTTGAGTCATCCTGCTTGCAGCCGATGCAGGCGCGAGTAATGCCCCGCCTCGTGCTGCAGTAATTCGCCGTGCGTCCCCGCCTCGACGATCTGGCCGTGATCCATCACCAGGATACGGTTGGCATGGCGTACGGCGGACAGGCGGTGGGCGATGATGATGACGGTACGGCCCTGGCAGATGGCCTGCATGTTGTTCTGGATGATGCGTTCGGATTCGTAATCCAGGGCGCTGGTGGCTTCGTCGAAGATGAGGATGCGCGGCTGGGTGATCAGCGCGCGGGCGATGGCGATGCGCTGGCGCTGGCCGCCGGACAGGGTCGAGCCGTGTTCGCCGACCATGGTGTCGTAGGCTTCGGGCAGTTCCAGGATGAATTCATGGGCGCCCGCCAGTTTCGCTGCGGCTATTACCTGCTCCAGCGGCGCGCCGGGGTCGGCAAGCGCGATGTTCTCGCGCAAGGTGCGGTTGAACAGCACGTTGTCCTGCAGCACCACACCAATCTGGCGACGCAGGCTGGACGCGTCGACCAGTGTCAAATCCATGCCGTCGACCAACACGCGGCCGCGTTCGGGTACATACAGGCGCTGGATCAGTTTGGTCAGCGTGCTTTTGCCGGAGCCGGAGCGGCCAACGATGCCGATGACTTCGCCGGGGGCAATGTCGAGGGTGATGCCTTTGAGCACTTCAGTGGTATCGGGGCGGTAGCGGAACTGCACCTGGTCGAAAGTGATCCGCCCAGCAATCGGCGGCAGGCTGCTCTTGGCGCCGACGGCTTCGGTGGGCGCGTTGAGGATGTCGCCCAGGCGCTGCACGGAAATACCGGTCTGCTGGAAGTCCGTCCACAGCTGCGCCAGCCGCATGATCGGCTGCGCCACGCGGCCGGCCAGCATGTTGAAGGCGATAAGCTGGCCGACGCTGAGTTGACCTTCGATTACCAGTTTGGCGCCGAGCCACAGGGTGCCCACGGTGACGAGCTTGCCGACGAGATTGGTGCTTTCGTGCGCAAGGGTCGAAAGCGTGGCAGATTTTAACCCGGCGGACACATAGCTTGCCAACTGGGCATCCCAGCGTCGCTGCATCTGCGGTTCGACCGCCATGCTCTTGAGGGTGTCGATGCCGGAGACGGTTTCAACCAGAAAGGCCTGGTTCTCGGCGCCGCGATTGAACTTCTCGTGCAGCCGGGCGCGCAGCAGCGGCGTGACCAGCAGGGCAATCACGAAATACAGCGGCAAGGATGCCAGCACCACCAGGGTGAGCCAGCCGCTGTAGAACAGCATCACGGCAATGAACACGACTGAGAACAAGACATCCAATACAACGGTGATTGAGTTGCCGGTGAGGAAGGCGCGGATGTTCTCCAGTTCCCGAACACGGGCGACCGAATCGCCGACCCGGCGTGCCTGGAAATAGCCCAGCGGCAGGTGCAGCAGGTGACGGAACAGCCGTGCGCCGAGTTCGACATCGATGCGGCTGGTGGTGTGGGCGAAGACGTAGCTGCGCAAGCCCGAGAGCGCCACTTCAAAGATCGATACCACCAGCAGGCCAACGGCGATAACGTCCAGCGTAGTCAGGCCGCGATGCACCAGCACCTTGTCCATCACGACCTGGAAGAACAGCGGGGTGACCAGCGCGAACAGGTTCAGCACAAACGATACCAGCAGCACTTCGTAGAGCAGCTTGCGGTATTTGACGACGGCGGGGATGAACCAGGAGAAGTCGAACTTCGCTATTTCGCCGATCAGCGAGGCGCGCGAGGTGAACAGGATGAGTTCGCCGGACCAGCGTGCCAGCAACTCATCACGCGACACAACCTCGGGCCGCTCGGCCCTGGGATCGTGGATCAGTGCCTTGTCGGCGTCGAAGCGGGCGAGGATGAAGTAGCCGCCATCCTTGTCCACCGCCATGGCGGGCAACGGGGTGCGGTCGAGCCGCTCGAGGGTGGTCTTGACCGGTTTGGCCTGCAAGCCGAGGTGCTTGGCGGCCAGCAGGAGGCGGTGCGAACAAGTGGCTCGCCTGACACCTTGAACTGATGCGCCAGTTGCTCAGGGTCGGCAGCGATCTGGTGGAAACGCGCCAGCATGACCAGGCAGGTGAGGCCGGTGTCTAGAGGTGTGGATGGAGCTGGAGGTTCTAATGAGGGATTCATGGCAGCACAAACATGCACGCCCTGACACGATCAGGCGTCAGGGCGTGAGACTTCGCAGGTTAGGTTGAAGGAAATTGCAGTGCGTCAATCAATCAAAGCACTGCATGCCTCATTTCATTTACTGCCAGCTCGCTGCAATCACCGGAGACCGGCTGGCTTGATCGGATCAACGGTACACCTCACGGCGGTTGCCAATTTGCACAACCAGGGCGATCAAAGCGCCGTCCCGTATTTCGCAAATCACCCGATAATCACCCACGCGATAGCGCCATAGTCCGCCAAGTGCACCGACCAATGCCTTGCCGGTGCTGCGTGGATCGGCCAGGGGCGCGACACGCTCATCCATGAAATCGACGATCTGCCGCGCAATCGGTTTATCGAGCTTTCGCAGCTGCTTTCTGGCCGTCTCGGTGTACTCAATCGTCCAGGCCAAGGTCTTGTCTCACGCGTTCTGCGGAATAGACCTTTTCTTCACCTTTGCGGACGCGCTCGAGCACATCGGCTGCCAGGTAATAGTCTTCCATCTCCTCAATCCCGCGCTCGATCACCTCGCGCAGGTAAAAAGCCTTCGTGCGCCCAGTCTGCGCAGCGAGAAAGTCCAATCTTTGCTCGGTTTCAGCAGCAAGGCGAATAGAAGTTGCCACGTTATACCCCCTTCATTTCAATACAATGAATACATGAATTCACTGTATCACATACTTGCAAGAGGTGTAAGTTTATTGAAGCTTCCATAATTCATGACACCACCAGCCGACGTAGGGCGGATGAGGCCACAGGCCGTTATCCGCCGGATGTGGAATACCCATACGGCGGAAGGCGCGGAGTTTATGCCCTTCAGGGTGCTTTTCCGCCCTACGAAAATCGCAATCGAGCATAGCTGTCATGTATTAAGGAATTTTCAATAATCACAGCAGCATTACTGCCAGTTCGCCGCAAATACCGGTGCAAGGGTGGTCTGGTAGGCCGTCGGCAAGGTGGTCTGCCCGGCAGCCGGCGGCGCGAAGCTGGCCATGGCATTGACCAGGTTTTGCACATTGCTGTCGAGCAGGGTCTTGGCGCCATCAGTGGTCTTGAACTGTTCGACGTGGTTGGCGCTCGCGAGATACCAGTCCTTGACCACCAGTTTGTCGGTGGTGCCGATGATGCTGGCCTCCAGGTTGTTGCCGACGTGCTGGAACCAGATCTGGTCGGTACTGACACCGGACAGGAACTGGGCAACGTCGGTGTTGCCTGCGGTGGTGTCGTTTTCAACGATGGTGTCGGCGGCGTAGCCGCGTCCGATCACATAGGTGTCGTTGCCCAGACCACCGATCAGGGTGTCCGCTCCCAAGCCACCATTAAGGATGTTCGCAGCGCCGTTGCCAGTCACAACGTTGGCGAGACCGTTGCCCGTGCCATTGATGGCGGCGGTGCCGGTCAGGGTGAGGTTCTCGACGTTGGCGCCCAGGGTGTAGGTGATCGACGATTGAACGCTGTCGATCTCGGTCGCAAAGGTTGAGGTTTCGGTGACGACATCACCCAAGTCATCCACTACGTAGGTGTCGTTGCCAGCGCCACCGGTCATCGTGTCAGCCCCTGTGCCTCCATCAAGGAAGTCATCGCCCTGACCACCAAGAATAAAGTCATCTCCCGCTCCACCATACAGGGTGTCGTTGCCTTGATTGCCAGACAGATTGTCGTCCCCGCCCAGACCGTAGACTACGTCATCTCCAACTCCTGCTATGACAAAGTCATAGTCGTTACCACCCGTGATGGTGTCGTTTCCACCGCCGGCAACCGCTTGGTCATCACCCCAGATGAAGTTCATGCCCAAGCCACCGGTGATGGTGTCGTTGCCCAATCCTCCAAAGAATCCACCTGAGCCCGCACCACCAATCAGAACGTCATCGCCTCCTTCACCCGACAGGGCTGTCCAACTGTTGGTGTTTTCCGATATCAGGGTGTCGTTGCCTTCGCCTCCAAACGCTCCGTCCCCATCACCAGCGTAAATCGTGTCGTTGCCATCTAGGCCACTTAGTACGTTGCGCGCGCTGTTGCCACGAAGAACGTTGTCCAGTTCGTTGCCGGTGCCGTTGATGGCAGCAGTGCCGGTGAGGGTGAGGCTCTCGACGTTGGCAGCCAATGTATAAGTTACAGAAGATTGAACGGAGTCTGTGCCGGAATCTCTCCATATAAGATGCTGTCATCGACTCCGGAAAAAATAAAATCTCTGTCATCGCCGCCGTGGAGGATGTCATTACCAGCAAAACCAAAAATCCAATCAGTTGCCGAGGTTCCTGTCAGGGAATCATTTCCATGCGTGCCTTCGATCAGGCCGCGATACCCCCCCGCGAGCGCGACCATTTGGCCAGCCGTCAGTTGCGTGCCATCGGCAAACTTGAATAGCTCGACACCGAACCCATGTACGTCATCCGGATTAGGCATCACGAAGCGTGCAACCGCACCCGATTGCCAAGTGATATCCAGGGTCTGATGCCAGCGGGTAGTGCTGTAAAAGGTGCCGTACCCCCATTCATTTCTCTGCATCTGCACAACTTCAACAGCTTCGGTGCTCCATGCAAAGCTTAGATCAGATGGCGCAACGCCTTCACCAAATTCCGCGCTATCAGGCGGAATAACCTGTGAAAGTCCACCATAGTCATAAAGTGAAGCCCAATCCACTTCCTTCTCGTAGGCGTTGACGGCTTCTATTTCAAGGAAATCATGGGCCCGAGGTATGTCATCCCAGTTGCTGACCGGGCTATACCAGTCGTTCCAGGCACCTTGCTGAAGATAATTCCACCACCGCCCAAAGGAAGAATCAAAGTTGTGTGCATCATCAAGTACCACATCAATGCCCGTCTGCCCCGCCAGGAAGATATAGCGATCCTGGCCGCCTGAACCCTTCAGCACGTCGTTGCCCGCCCCTTCGATTATCAGATCGGCGCCAAAGCCCGACTCAATCAGATCGTCACCAATTCCACCGTCCAAAAAAGCCCGCGGTGAGGGTGTGTAATAGTCCCGATAGCTAAAGTGATAGCGATCTTCGCCATAGTAAGAAGTGGAACCACCATTTACCGTGTCATTGCCTGCACCAGCATGCACGATAATATTGATTTCATTATTGGAAAACTCTATCAGGTTGTCACCATTACCGCCCTCGATTACCTGTAAGTGGCGATCTAGAGTGTGCACACCCAGCAAGACATTCAGGGTGGTCGGCAGGATGGCGAGATTAAAGAAATCAACCGCTAGGGTGGTGTCTATGTTGTACCCAGTCCCGTCAGAAGGCTCAATCGACAAAACTGTGCCTACGTGATGCGTAGTTGTATATTGATGCGTATATGTCGGGGTTGTTGTACTCGTGTAAGGATTCGATAATCCGTTCATGCTGACATTCCGGACATCGATGCCGTTGAAGTTGAAATCGTAAATGCTGAGACCCAGCGGCAGAAGCGCGTTATTAAGTATGCTCGTCCATTCTGAAGCAGAATACTGATAACTCCCTGCCACAATGTTCACAGTCTGCTGCGGGTCAGAATGGTTTTGTGAATCCCACGTCACCTGGACCTTGCTAAGGACTTGTTGCCATGACCCACTTGACGGATTCAAGAAATCTGCCGGCGTAATTTCAGCTGCATCGCTTGAATAAACAGACAAGTCGAACCTGCCGGTTGAATACCAGCTGGCATTAGAAAAACCGTACCAAGATGAATCGGCGGGCACGTACCCGGACCATCCCGGCAAGCGCTCGTAGTCCCAACCACCACGTGAGACCATAAAACTTGGGAAAGTTTGCCAGCTACCGTCCGCCTGCGGCGTGTACCCCTGGCCAAGATAGTCCGTGATCGCAGTGTCATTGATGCCACCCACATACGCTTCGCGCAAGCGATCCAACTCGGATAGGCTGGCGTTGCGTGTCGCATTATCCGCCAGCAAATCATCCAGCCCGCGAACCGTGCCCAAGACATCTTTCACCTGCCAGTCATGGTTTTGTGTGTAGTAATTCTTCAACGTCATGGTTTCGACGGAACCGGCGACGCTCAGCTCCAGATCATCGCCAATCCGAGCTCCACTCAGCCTGAACCGCCCCGGATTTTGTGGAGGCTCCACCTCTTGAGAAAATGGAGCCATGAAAAAATCAGTGAAGTTCTCCCCCGAAGTCCGCGAGCGCGCAGTG
>NCHD01000100.1 GCA_002257045.1 Hydrogenophilales bacterium 16-61-112
CAACCAGACTCACCGGAAGCGTTCAACTTAGCTTGAACTTCTGAATGAAGGAGGCGAGCGGCTGCTTTTTACAGGTTCAAAGGTCAGTAATGGGTCGACAACCGAAGTTCACCAGCCATATCGCCTGATGTTGCCTGCCACTTTGGTATGGGCTTAGGAAATCAGGAATCAATTCACACGCCTTGCCGCACCATCTGCCAGAGCTGGTGATCGATTCGCTGCGCCAGTTGTTCAGGCGACCATTCGATGCCTGCTTCAGTCAGATACGCCTGCATTGCCTCACCCAACGCCGCCTGGTCACGGCTGCCATCCATCCACTGCAGCATCGCACGTGCGGGCGCGTCGAGGTCGATTGCCACGTGCCGGATCCCGCTCACCACCCAACCCGGCGTGGTTGCCTGCAGGCGCGCCAGCGCATGCGCGCGCGGGTGGCTGCCAGGTTCATTGGCGGCTTCTGGCGCGGTTTGCCCGGGCAATGTCGGTATCACGCTGTGGGTCGAAACCAGGCTGAACCAGGCCTGATTGAAGCGCGCTGTGTCCACCTCGCCGGCCACGCCGAATTCACGGCGCACGGCGTGAGCGGCAGCGAGCAGCTCGGGATAGCTCAGCGCGCGCGGATACGCCGACGACAGCGCGATCAAGGCGGCTTTGGCAAGCGGGTCTGTCACCATGAAGGTATTGCCGGTTGGATTGACGAAGCTTTGCTCGCTAGCGTGTTCGAGATCGATTTCCTCATCGCACGCGAGGTCGGCATAAAAAGCCAGTTCGCTTAGCGCCTCTGCCCTGGGGGGCTGGGCGCAGGGCGCGTCGGCGCGGGCGATGAGCGCGCGGCGAAAGCGGGTGCCGAGTGCGTCGTCCAATGCGCTTTCCGCGTCCAGCCAGCGCCCGGCCATGCCCTCGGGAGTCAGTCCCCAGGCGTCTTCCAGTTCGACCACGGCGCGGCGCGGTCCGGCTTCGCCGACATAGCGCAGGCCGTGCGCATCGAGTTGCGCGGCGAATTCGCCAAACGGCATTGGCGCGTTGTACTCGGCCAGATATTCGTGAAACAGATACGACGGCGCGGCGGTTTTGAGATACGCGATTTCTTTCAGCAGCGCAGGATCGGTCCATTCCTGTGCCAGTTCATCCAGCACGATTCGCGCGGCGGCATAGCGCTGCGGTGCGGCAGACTCAGGGGGGGTGCGCGCAAGCAGCGCATCGCGCAGCGGCCGCAACGCCGACCAGCCTGCCGTCACGTTGAAGCTGATGTACGCCACGCCCTGTGGCGACAAGTGGCGGCGGCAGACCTCAAGCAGCGCCTGCTGTACCGCAGGTGGCACCCAGGAAAACACGCCGTGGGCGATGATGTAGTCGAATGCGCCGAGTTCGTCTGGCAAGGCCGCCAGATCGCCATGCATGATTTGCGCATTGGGCAGGCCCAGGCGCTGGATGAACGCTGCGCCTGCCTCGGCCTGTACCCGCGACAACTCCACCCCCACGCATTCGGATTGCGGCCAGCGCCACGCCAGCGGGACGAGATTGCCGCCTTGCGCGCAGCCGAGTTCGAGGATGCACGCGTGCGCCGGATCGGGCGCGTCAAAACCGTGCAGCCGCGCGACCGCCGCCAGGCAATCCGGCTGGGTTTCTGACAGCGGCAGGCTGTCGTAGGGGAGTTCGTCGTAGCTGGCGAGGGTAGGCATGGCGCGGATTTTAAAGCCTCGCCGGGTAGAGGGTGGGTGAGCAGTGAGCGGATTACTGCTACCGCTTGCTGCTCACCCCTTACCGCTCCCCCCTCAGTGCCCGCGTGTTCCGGGTTTGGACGAGAACAAGGCCGCCGGCGGACGCGGTTTGCGCGGCTGGCTGGAAGGCGTTGTGCCGGTCGGGCTCGGCGCGGCACGGCTGGCTGCGGGCTTGGCTTGCGGCGCGCGCCCTGAAGCATTGCGGCCGCCACCGGGTTGTCCCTGGCGTTGCCCGGCATTCTGACCCTGGCGCGGCGCGCCGCGACCCTGCGGCGGGCGCGGCGGGCGATCGTCGGACATCAGGTCGGCTTTGGCTGGCGGAACGAAGCCGGGTTCGATTTCGACCCGTACGATCGCACGCTTGATCAGCTTCTCGATGTCGCGCAGATAGCCGATTTCCTCATCGTCCACCAGCGACAGCGCCGAGCCGGTTGCCCCGGCACGGCCGGTGCGGCCGATGCGGTGCACGTAGTCTTCCGCCACGTTGGGCAGTTCGAAGTTCACCACCTGCGGCAGCTGATCGATGTCGATGCCGCGCGCGGCAATGTCGGTCGCCACCAGCACGCGCACGCTGCCATCCTTGAAGCTCGCCAGCGCCTTGGTGCGCGCCGACTGGCTCTTGTTGCCGTGGATCGCGGCGGCGCTGATGCCGTCCTTGATCAGCTTTTCGGCCAGCTTGTTGGCGCCGTGCTTGGTGCGGGTAAACACCAGCACCTGCTGCCAGTCGTGGTGCTTGATCAGGTGCGCCAGCAGGTCGCGCTTGTGCGCCTGCGGCACGCGGTGCATCGACTGCTCGATGACCTCCACAGCGGTATTGCGGCGCGCCACTTCGACGCTCTTCGGGTTGTGCAGCAGGCCGTTGGCCAGGGTGCGGATCTCGTCGGAGAAAGTCGCCGAGAACAGCAGGGTCTGGCGCTGCTTCGGCACCACGGCGAGCACTTTCTTGATGTCACGGATGAAGCCCATGTCGAGCATGCGGTCGGCTTCGTCGAGCACCAGGATTTCGACGCCGGACAAGTCCACTGTCTTCTGTCCCATGTGGTCGAGCAGGCGACCTGGCGTGGCGACCAGAATGTCGACGCGCGATTTCAGCGCCTTGAACTGCGGATTGATGTTGACGCCGCCGAACATCACCATCGAGGTGAGCGACAGGTATTTGCCGTAGGTTTTGACCGATTCCTCGACCTGCGCGGCAAGCTCGCGCGTCGGCACCAGAATCAGGCAGCGCGGGCGACCCGGCTTCGGGGCCTGCGCGGCGCGCGTCGACAGATGGTGCAGGATCGGCAGGGTGAAGCCGGCGGTCTTGCCGGTGCCGGTCTGTGCCGCAGCGAGCAGGTCGCCGCCGGCCAGCACTTGCGGAATCGCCTGCGCCTAGCCGGCGTCATGAATCGCACGCAAAATGGGTTCGGCCAGGCCGAGCTCGACAAAAGCCGGGCTGGCAGTGTTTGTTTCAGTAGTCATGTATGTGTCCTGCGACGGCCTGTTGCGCGGGGTGCTTTGAATACAAAGCGGCGGCAACACCAATCGGGGCAGAAGAATCGTGATCGGATGATCGGGTATAAAACCCGCGACGATTGGTGGAAGCGGGGTGTCTGGACTTGTACCTGCCAGACAGGAGGGGTTCGGGTGGTGGGCAGTACAGGGTTTGAACCTGTGACCCCCGCCGTGTGAAGGCGATGCTCTACCGCTGAGCTAACTGCCCCGAAGCGGCGCGAATTACCGCAGGCGATCCGGTAAAATAGCGCACTTTTGCTCCATTTGCCGCCATGATCCGCACCCGTTTCGCTCCTTCTCCCACCGGTTTTCTGCACATCGGTGGTGCGCGCACCGCGTTGTTTTCATGGGCGTTTGCGCGTCATCACGGCGGCCAGTTCATCCTGCGTATCGAGGACACCGACATTGCCCGTTCGACCCCCGAGGCGGTGCAGGCGATTCTCGACGGCATGGCCTGGCTCGAGCTGAACCACGACGAAGGCCCGTTCTACCAGACCCAGCGCCTGTATCGCTACAAGGAAGTGATCGAGCAGATGCTGGCCAACGGCCAGGCCTATCTGTGCTATTGCAGCCCGGAAGAACTGGATGAGATGCGCGAGGCCCAGCGCGTGCGCGGCGAAAAACCGCGCTATGACGGCCGCTGGCGTCCCGAATCTGGCAAGACGCTGCCGGTGCCCCCTTCCGGCGTGCAACCGGTGGTGCGCTTCAAGAATCCCACCGAGGGCACGGTGGCGTGGAAGGACATGGTCAAGGGCGTCATCGAATTCGCCAACGCCGAGCTCGACGACCTCATCATCGCGCGCGGCGACGGCACGCCCACCTACAATTTCTGCGTGGTGGTGGACGACTGGGACATGCAGATCAGCCACGTCATTCGCGGCGACGACCACGTCAACAACACCCCGCGCCAGATCAACATCCTGAAAGCGCTGGGCGCGACGGTGCCGCAATACGCGCACCTGTCGATGATTCTCGGCGACGACGGCACCAAGCTGTCCAAGCGCCACGGCGCGGTGTCGGTGATGCAGTATTTTGAGGAAGGCTATCTGCCGGAAGCGGTCATCAACTATCTGGCGCGCCTGGGCTGGTCGCACGGCGACGCCGAGCTGTTCAGCCGCGAGCAGTTTGTGAATTGGTTCGACCTCGACCACATCACCTCGTCGGCCGGGCAGTTCAACACCGAAAAGCTGCGCTGGCTCAACCAGCAGTACATCAAGGCCGCTGATGACGCGCGGCTGGCCGGCCTCACCCGGCACTTCCTGGTGCGCAACGGCGCCAACCTGGACGACGGCCCTGATCTTGCGGCGGTATGCGCGCTGGTCAAGGAGCGCGCCGCGACCATAGAAGAACTGGCCGACGCCGCCACGCTGTTCTACCGCACCCTGCACCCCACCGCCGAACTGCTGGCGCAGCATGTCACGCCTGAGGTGTTGCCCGCGCTCACCGAACTGGTTGACCGCTTCAAGGCGCTGACTTGGGAGCGCAGCGCCATCAGCGCCGCGTTCAAGGAAACCCTCGCCGCCCACGGTCTCAAAATGCCCAAGCTGGCAATGCCGGTGCGCGTGCTGGTGACCGGCGAACCGCAAACCCCGGCCATCGACGCCACGCTGGAGCTGATCGGCCAGGACAAGGTGGTCGCGCGCCTGCAGGCCGGGTTGCAGGCTGCCCAAGCCTGAGCGATTCCACGTGTATAATGCGCGCTGTTTTTCGCCGTTGTAGCTCAGTTGGTAGAGCAGCGCATTCGTAATGCGAAGGTCGCCAGTTCGATTCCGGCCAACGGCACCAGTTGTAAAAAAACGCCGCTCGTTGAGCGGCGTTTTTGTTTTGGGTTTAATGGGCATCAGGCGAAATCATGTTCAAAAATCATGAGCGCTGATTGATCGTGTTCTTCTACAAATTCCGGTAATTCGACTTGAAACCTTCCGTGATCCGCCCACCCGAGCTTCTGGCACCCGCCGGCTCGCAAGCCATGCTGGAAACGGCGCTCGCCTTCGGCGCCGATGCGGTGTATGCCGGTCAGCCGCGCTACAGCCTGCGCGTCCGCAATAACAGCTTTCGTGACGAGGTGGCGCTGGGGGTCGGCATCGACTACGCACACAGCCGCGGCAAGCTGTTCTATGTCGTCAGCAACATTTCCCCGCACAACAGCAAGCTGAAAACCTATCTGGCGGACATGGCGCCGGTCATCGCCCTCAAGCCGGACGCACTGATCATGGCCGACCCGGGGCTGATCGACATGATTCGCGAAACCTGGCCTGACATACCCGTTCACCTGTCCGTGCAGGCCAACACCGTCAACTACGCGGCGGTGCGGTTCTGGAAAAAGCTCGGCATCAAGCGCGTCATCCTGTCGCGTGAACTCTCGCTCGACCAGGTCGCCGAGATTCGCCAGGAATGCCCGGACATGGAGCTTGAAGTCTTTGTGCATGGCGCGCTGTGCATCGCCTATTCTGGCCGCTGCCTGCTCTCGGGCTACTTCAACCACCGCGACCCCAACCAGGGTGCGTGCACCAACTCGTGCCGCTGGGAGTACGACGTCAAACCCGCCACAGTCGCGCCGGATGGCGACGTGTACTTGATCGAAGAGAAGGAGCGCCCCGGTAGCTACCTGCCGATCGAAGAAGACGAGCACGGTACCTACATCCTCAACTCGAAAGACCTGCGCGCGATTGAACACGTACAGCGGCTGACCGAAATCGGCATCGACTCGCTCAAGATCGAAGGCCGCACCAAGTCGCCCTACTATGTGGCGCGCACCTGCCAAAGCTATCGCCAGGCGATTGACGATGCCGTCGCCGGCCGTCCGCTTGATCCGGCCTTGCTGCGCGAGCTCGACGGACTGGCCAACCGGGGCTATACCGGCGGTTTCTACGAACGCCACCCGGATCGCGAATACCAGAGCTACCTGAAGAGCCACTCCGAATCCGACCGCAGCCTGTATGTCGGCGATGTCCTGGCGTATGACGCTGCGGGCCTGGCGGGAATTGAGGTGAAGAACCGGTTTTCGGTCGGTGACCGGGTCGAGCTTATTCATCCCCGGGGCAATCTGGAGCTGACGATTGCAAGCATGCTGGGCCGGGACGGCATTCCGGCCCACGTTGCGCCGGGCAGCGGCCATCGCGTCAGCATTCCGCTGCCTGCAGGTTACGAGGGGGCGTTCCTTGCCCGCTTTGTGGCGGAGCGCGAATAGGGCATTACTGTTTTGCCGGGCGCAGATGCTTGTCCTGGCTGCTGCGAATAAAAACGCCGCTCGATGAGCGGCGTTTTTATTCGGGATTTGCCTACAGCTTCAGATTGGCCAGGTCGCCCCCCGCAAGCGCCTTGATATTGGCGTCGCCGTGCGCGGGGTCGCGCTGAAAAGTTGCAATCAGTTGCCGTGCGACATCCATCCAGTGCGCAGCGGCTGCATCGACCACGTGGGTAAGTTGCACGGTATCGCGGCTGATGAGCCATTGATCGTAGGCCTGCAGCAATGCTGGAAACAGGGCACGCCGCAGTCCGGACAGGTTGGCCAGATAGAAATGAAGCGAGCCGAAGGCTTCGCGTTCGAGCAGCGTCGGCAGCGTCACCAGGCAGTCGGCCAGATGGTCGCGCACGGCGCGCGCCAGCAGTTCGGCATGCCGTGCGTTGAGTTGGCCGAGCAGGGTGTTCCAGTCCTCGCCGAGCAGCTTTTCGGCGCGCGCTTCGCCCACTTCGTGCAGGATCATGGCCTCGCTTTCGGCCTCGGCCATGCGGTCGAGGCCGCGTTCGATGTCCCGCTCGAAGTCATAGTGGGCGAACGCGCGCCCGAGCGCGGTGTCCTTTTCCTTCCATTGCCATTCCTCGAACTTGTTCCACAGCAGGCGTCGCACGGCGTCCATGCGCAGGAAAATGGCGCCGTCGCGCATGGCGGCAGGTGGGGCGATCAGATCGCGCGCGTATTCGCAGCCGGCGACGTAGACCTTCACGCCTTCGCGCACCTCGGCGCGCTTGAGTTCGGCCAGCACGAAATGGGGCTTGCGGAAATACCCCAGCCCGCTGCTGTAGACCAGGCCGTAGGGAACCAGGGCGCGGTTGACGTCGTCGGCATCGAACGGGTCGATGCCACCGCTCACCGGTAACGGCAGGAAGGCTTCTTCTTCCACGGTGTCCCACAGATTTTCGCGCGCAGTGAGCCAGTCGCCGAGCTCGTCCTTGGGCAGGCGCGCACCGTAGGGGATTTCCATTTCCCAGCGGTAGTACTCGCGCATTTCCAGCAGGAAGGTGCAGATCGTCATGTCGCGCGCGTGGCGGGCGTCGGCGATGGTGCAGTTTTTCTGTACGGTATCGATGAGGGCAGACAGGTTTTCGACCATGGACGGCTCCAGAAAGTACTTGCTCACTGAAGTGTACAAATAAAAACAGCCCGTTCAACCGGGCTGTTCTCAGGGGCATTGCATACGGTCAATGGCGCCGGGCGGCGCCAAAATAATTGAGGTCGGCGCGCGAGCGGCGGCTGAGTTCGAAGCGCGCCGCATCGCTGCCGGTGAACTGGCCGGCAAGACTGGAATACGCCTCCGTGGCCCAGACTTTGTCGTTCAGCGCATCGGCGATGCCCTCGGCCCAGCGCAGCTTGTCGGCCGGCACTTTCATGTGCCCGCCGCACTCGGCATACCATTTTTTCAGGACGTCGGCGGGCAGCGCAAAGCCCTTGAGACGGTCGATGAACTGGATGCAGGCGTCGCCATTGCTGCACGCGGCGGCAGCGGCGGTAAACAGTTCGTCAGCCTTGGCGGCGTTGCCCATCGAGGCATACAGGCGGCCTATGTGCAGCAGCGCGTAGTGGTCTGTGGCCTGGGTGCGCGCAGCTTCGAGCAGGCGGCTGGCTTCGGCGGCGTCCTGGGTGGCGGCAAAGCTGGCTTCGGCGAGCTTGGCGGTGTCGTAAACGCCGGCGTTGGCGTTGGCAGCCAGTGCGGCCTCGCGTGCGGCCAGATAGGCGCGCGCCTTGGCGACGCCGAGTTCGCGGTGCTTCAGGGTGGCGGCGGTCACCGCCAAGTCGCGGAAAGAGATGGAGTCCGTGGCATTTTCTGCTGCGCGATCGAGCAGGCGGCCGAGCCATTCGGTGTCATCGAGGTTCTTGTCGACGGCAACCAGAATCGGTTTGTAGCGCGAGAACTGGTAGCCGGTGCCGTCGAGCAGGGCTTCGGCGGCTTCGATCAGCTTGGCGGAATAGAAGGGATCCTCGAGTTCCAGCCGCAC
>NCHD01000101.1 GCA_002257045.1 Hydrogenophilales bacterium 16-61-112
CGTTGATGACGCCGTCGCGGTCGAGAATGATGAGTTTCATGGCGTGAGTCTAGGCGGCCAGACGGGAGATGTCAGCCACCCGGTTCATGGTCTGGTGCAGCTGGTTCAACAGCGCCAGCCGGTTGGCTTTCAGCGCGGGGTCGTCGGCGTTGACCATCACACTGTCAAAGAAAGCATCGACCGGGGTTTTCAGCGCGGCCAGCGCTTGCAGCGAGGCGGTGTAGTCACCCGCCGCAAACGCCGCATCGGCGCGCGGCACAATCTCGCCCAGCGCAGCGAACAGTGCGGTTTCCGCTGCTTCGACCAGCCTACCTTGATCGACTACGCCGCCCACCTCGCCTTCGGATTTTTTCAGAATGTTGCCGACGCGCTTGTTGGCTGCGGCCAGCGCGGGGGCTTCGGGCAGCGCAGCGAAAGCGCGCACCGCCAAGAGCTGCAACGGCACGAGATCGATACGTACCGGACGCATGCACAGCACCGCCTCGACTTCATTCGCGCTGTAACCCTGCTCGCGCATCAGGCCATCCAGACGTTCAAACGCGAAAGTTTCCACAGTCGTATGCGCATCGCCCAGCAAACCTGATGGAAACGCAGAGAAGGAAATATTCACCAAATCAAAAAGGCTAAGCGGCAGCGATTTGCCGATCAGGATACGCAACACGCCCAGCGCATGGCGACGCAGTGCGAAAGGATCCTTGTCGCCGGTCGGGATTTGCCCGATGCCGAACATCCCCACCAGCGTCTCCAGCTTGTCGGCCAGCGCCACGCACACGCCGACGTCATTGCGCGGCAGTTCGTCACCGGCAAAACGCGGCTTGTAGTGATCTTCGATCGCAAACGCGATGTCGTCCGCGAGGCCGTCGTGCTGCGCGTAGTAGCGCCCCATGATGCCCTGCAGCTCGGGGAACTCGCCGACCATGTCGGTCAGCAGATCGGCCTTGGCCAGCAACGCGGCCTGATCGGCCTGCAGCGCCAGCGCCTCGCCGCCGATCTGCTGGCCGATGGCGCGGGCAATCGCCTGCACCCGCGTCACGCGCTCGCCCTGGGTGCCGAGCTTGTTGTGGTACACCACCTTAGCCAGCCCCAGCACGCGCGAATCGAGCGCCTTCTTGCGGTCCTGGTCGAAGAAGAACTTGGCGTCGGCCAGACGCGGACGCACCACGCGCTCATTGCCCTGAATCACGGCGGACGCATCGGCGGGCGAGATGTTGGAGACGATCAGAAACTGGTTGGTGAGCTTGCCCGCAGCATCCAGCAACGGGAAATATTTCTGATTCGCCTTCATGGTCAGAATCAGGCATTCCTGCGGCACGTCGAGATAAACGGTTTCAAACGTGCCGAGCAGCACATTGGGGCGTTCAACCAGCGCGGTGACTTCGTCCAGCAGCGCATCGTCCTCCACCGGCTTGAAACCCAGCGGCGCGGCAGCGGCCTGCAACTGGCGCGCGATGTCGGCGCGGCGCTCGGCGAAGCTGGCGATGACGGCGCCTTCGTCCTTCAACTGCGCGGCATAGCTGTCGGCGGACGTCAGCACCACCGGGCTCACACGCGCTTCAAACCGATGGCCCTGGGTGTCGCGCCCGGCGGTCAAGCCGAGCACCGATACCGGCACGATGTCCGCGCCGTGCAACGCGATCAGGCCATGCACCGGGCGCACGAAGTTGACCGTGGTCCAGCCATCGGCCAGCGGATACGTCATCACCTTCGGAATCGGCAGCTTCGCCATCGCGTGTTCCAGCGCGCGCTGCAAGCCTTCGGCCAGTGGCACGCCCGCAGCAACGCTGTCGTAAAACAGCGCCTCATTCTTGCCGTCCACCGCGCGTCGCAGCTGGCTGACGGCGCTGACATCTGCGCCCAGCGCTGCCAGGCGCTTCAACAGCGCGGGCGTCGCGTTGCCAGCGGCATCGAGGCCAACCGCAACCGGCATCAACTTGGCTGACACCGATTTTTCAGCGGCACACGCCAGCACGTTTTCAAGATGCACGCCGAGACGACGCGGCGAAGCAAAATTGCTGACCGTCGCACTCGCTTCAGCCAGCCCCTGTGCGACCAGACTCTCGGCCAGCGCCGCAGCAAATGCCTCGCCCAGCTTTTTCAGCGCCTTGGGCGGCAGTTCTTCGACGAACAGTTCAACCAGTAAATTTGCTGTCATGGCTTGGGTGCTCATGCTGCCGCCTTCTTTTCAAGCTGCGCCAACACTTCATCCGCCCAGGCTTTGGGTGCCATCGGGAAGCCCAGCCGCGCGCGCGAATCGAGGTAGCTCTTGGCCACCGCGCGCGCCAGATTGCGGATGCGCCCGATGTACGCGGCCCGCTCGGTCACCGAAATCGCGCCCCGCGCGTCGAGCAGATTGAAGGTGTGCGCGGCTTTCAATACCTGCTCATAAGCGGGCAACGCAAGCTGCGCTGCGATCAGTTCCTGCGCCTTTTTCTCGTGCGCGCCGAACGCCGTCAACAGGAAATCGACATCGCTGTGCTCGAAGTTGTAGGTCGATTGCTCGACCTCGTTCTGGTGATACACATCGCGATAGGTCAGGCCGTCCGTCCACACCAGGTCGTACACGCTTTCGACGCCCTGCAGATACATCGCCAGGCGTTCGAGACCGTAGGTGATTTCGCCGGTAATCGGCTTCACGTCGATGCCGCCGACTTGCTGGAAATAGGTGAACTGAGTCACCTCCATGCCGTTCAGCCACACCTCCCAGCCCAGCCCCCATGCGCCTAGCGTGGGGTTTTCCCAGTCGTCCTCGACGAAACGCACGTCGTTCTTTTTCAGGTCGAATCCCAGCGCCTCCAGCGAGCCGAGATACAACTCAAGAATGTCGGCCGGTGCCGGCTTCAACACCACCTGGAACTGGTAGTAATGCTGCAGCCGGTTGGGGTTGTCGCCGTAGCGGCCGTCCTTGGGGCGACGGCTGGGCTGGACATAGGCGGCTTTCCATGGCTCGGGGCCGAGCGCGCGCAAAAAAGTGGCTGTGTGCGACGTGCCTGCGCCGACTTCCATGTCGTAGGGCTGCAACAGCGCGCAACCGCGCTCGCCCCAATAGCGTTGCAGGGTGAGGATGATGTCCTGGAAGGTGGGTTTCACGGCAGTTGAGCGGCTTTGCGGGAAAGCGGCATTTTAGCGTGGTTGGAGGGGGATTCGGATGCGGTCTTGCGGGGTGTTTTGCTTGACGCCTGATCGAAAAACTTTACTACTGCACATGCGGCGGATAACACCCGCAAAGGGTAGACCGTGGTTGTAAAGCCGATAAAACGGCTACAACCACGCACCGACCTGCGGCCTCATCCACCCTACGGACAAGCCATGAAAAAATTATGGGCTTGTGGGCTAGGTCAAGCCCCCGCCGCTTCCAGCGCCTCAATCTCCCCCGACAACTCCATCCACTTCTCTTCCTCACGCGCCAGCTCATCACTGATGTGCTGAATCTGCCTGCCGGTTTCGGCAATCGCCTCGGCTGACGTCATCTCGGCCAGTCGCGCTTCGAGCGCCGTTTTTTCTGCGCTCAACGCGGCCAGGCTTTTATCGAGCTTTTCCAGTGACTGTTTAAGCGGCTTGAGTTTGCCCGACGGCGCGCTGCGCTTGTCGGCGACGGGCGGGGGCGCTGCAACGACGGGTTCGGCCACCTTGCCGCCGCTTTGCTTGAGTTCTTCGCGCAGGCGCTTGCCCTCGTCCAGCAAATAGCGCTGATAGTCGTCGAGGTCGCCGTCGAACGGTTCGACGCCGCCGCGGCTCACCATCCAGAATTCGTCGCACACGGAGCGCAACAGGGCGCGGTCATGGCTGACCAGCATGACGGTGCCTTCGAATTCATTGAGCGCCATCGCCAGCGCTTCGCGGGTGGCCAGATCGAGGTGGTTGGTCGGTTCGTCCAGCAGCAATAAATTCGGCCGCTGCCACACGATCATGCACAGCACGAGGCGCGCTTTTTCGCCGCCGCTCATGGTGCCGACGGCCTGCTTGACCATGTCACCGTTGAAGTTGAAGGTGCCGAGAAAGGTCCGCAGGTCCTGCTCGCGGCTGCTGAACTGGCCGGCGCCGCCGTTGGCGATGGTGTCGCGCGCCAGCCGGATCATGTGTTCGAGCGGGGTGTCGGCGGGGCGCAGCACGTCGAGTTCCTGCTGCGCGAAATAGCCGATGTTGAGGCCGCGGCCTTCGACGACTTCGCCGGCGACCACTTTCAGCTCGCGCGCAACGGTTTTCACCAGCGTCGATTTGCCCTGGCCGTTGGCGCCCAGAATACCGATACGCTGGCCGGCAAACACCGACTTGCTGACGTGCTGCACGATCACGCTCGACGGCGTGCCTGCGGGCGCGCCGGCCGGCGGCGGATAACCAAAGCTGGCGTCATCAATCGTCAGCATCGGGTTAGGCAGGTTTTGCGGTTCCTTGAACTCGAAGGTGAATTCGGCGTTGGCCAGCATCGGCGCCAGGCGCTCCATGCGGTCCAGCGCCTTGACCCGGCTTTGCGCCTGCTTGGCCTTGCTGGCCTTGGCCTTGAAGCGGTTGATGAATTCCTGCAGGTGGGCGATTTTGTCCTGCTGTTTGGCAAATGCCGCCTGCTGCAACAGCATCTGCTCGGCGCGCATGTCCTCGAAGGCGCTGTAGTTGCCGCCGTAACGCGTGAGCTGGCCGTTTTCGATGTGCAGCGTGACATTGGTCACGGCATCAAGAAACTCGCGGTCGTGGCTGATCACCAGCATGGTGCCGGGGTACTTTTTCAGCCAGGACTCCAGCCACACCAGCGCGTCCAGATCCAGGTGGTTGGTCGGCTCGTCGAGCAGCAGCAGATCGGATGGGCACATCAGCGCGCGCGCGAGTTGCAGGCGCATGCGCCAGCCGCCCGAAAAGCTGTTTACCGGGTTGTCGAGTTCGCGTACCTGAAACCCCAGTCCCAGGATCAAGGCCTGCGCGCGCGATTGCGCGTCGTGCGCGCCGGCGTCGTACAGGTTCATGTAGGCGTG
>NCHD01000102.1 GCA_002257045.1 Hydrogenophilales bacterium 16-61-112
CGAAGACCCCAACCAGGACGAAGGCCAGCCGAAAGAGCTGCTGTACGGCCGGCGCATGTCGGACATGATCGGCCGCTTCGCGCCGGACGCCTCCGAAGCCGCGCAACTGGCGGTACGCGCCCAGCACATCCGGCGCTGGACCGTCCCGCGCAACAGCTACCCGATGGACAAGGAGGGCTATCACGCGTGGCGCACCGGGCTCTACACCTTTCACGCCGACACCGCCGGCGATCTGATGCGCAAGGCCGGATACGACGACGCGATGATCGAGCGCGTCAAAAAGGCCGTCGGCAAACGCGGCATCAAGGTCAACCCGGACACCCAGATGCTGGAAGACATTGCCAACCTCGTCTTCATCGAGCACTACCTGCTGGCCTTTGCCACGAGCAAACCTGATTACACCGAGGAAAAGTGGCTGGAAATCATCCGCCGCACCTGGGGCAAGATGTCGAAGTACGCCCAGGCCTTTGCCCTGTCCGGCAAGATCAGGCTGCCGGAATCGCTGGTGCCCTTGATCACCAAGGCGATCAGCTAAGCTGCGAAACGGTTCACCCCAAAAAGTGCCCGCTCAGTCCGGCAGCGTCACCGCGCCTGCGGCGTCGAGCGCGAACCCCGGGTTCCACGCCACCTCCCACAGGTGGCCGTCTAGATCGCGGAAGTAACCCGAATAGCCGCCCCAAAACGCCTCGACAGCAGGCTTGACGACCTGCGCCCCCAAGTCCGCCACCTCCGCCAGCACCGCATCGACTTCATCCCGCGTACGGGTGTTGTAGGCCAGCGCGAAGCCGCCCGCGCCGCTTCGTTCAGGTGAAATACTGGCATCCGCCGCCAGGCTCGTCCACGGCCACAGCGCAAACGCCAGACCGCCGCACTGGAAGAACGACACGCCTTCGGCCTGCCGCATCGACCGCTGCCAGCCGAGCGCTTCGTAGAACGCTGTGCTGGCGGCGAGGTCGTGTACGCCGAGAGTGATTAGGCTGATGCGTTGTTCCATGCTTAATGAGTTTTACAACATTCACGTGGAAGGTCAGCGGGCCGTCTTGTTATGCATAAACAACATGGGCCAGCAAACTCTTGTAGTCAGCATAGGTGTGAGTGAAGTACTCATCCACTGAAACTGCTGTGTAACTAATGTAGTCGGCAACATCAAGGATTTGGCCTGGCTTAAGAGGTTCTTCCTGATGCACAAAGCCATTTTTCATTTTTGCAGATAGCTTTCGCCTGCGAACTTCCTTCTTTGCATGATCGAAGATCCACGATGAGTGAAGCAGCTTATTTCTTAGCTCTTCAGCTTTTTGACACATATAAAGTAGGTCATTGAAGTCCTCTTCAGAAATAGGCTCTGTGAGAGTCCCCGTTTGGTACTCCGTGCGCATCAGTGATGCCATCACGTTGATCTTTGCGCGATATGACATCTCACCTGTAATCAGCAGCCCCTTTGTAGGGGTAGTTTGCAACAGATAAGTAATTGCCGATGAAACCTCATCTTCGAGAACGGAGAAATTCATCGCAATTCTCCCAACTGCATCGTTTAGCGAAGCAGCTTCACCTACCGCTTCTTCAAACGAGGTGCCTGTGTATTTAAACTCTTTCCAGTAGAGCTTTTCTAGCACAAAGAATTCCCAACTGCATAACGTTGAATAGCCATCACGTGGCGAAATAAAGGGTCATTGGACATATCCCAAAGACCGGGGTCAGGTCTTTCATCATCACATCCTATGATATGAGTACGTGCCGTGACCAAACCCATCGCGCCCGCCGCCGTCACGATCCTGATGCCCTCGAAGCGTTCCATCAATCAAAGGTCAAGGCTCAAATTAAATCCACGCAATGCGCACTACGCTCAAGCCGCCAGCCTCAACTCGCAATGCAACCCCGCACGGGTGGCTAACGTCACCAGCATATCCAGGCTGAACTTGTCCCATTTGCCGCGCATCAGATCAGATACGCGCGACTGGCTGATGCCGAGCACCTTGGCGGCTTCCACCTGGGTCCAGTTGCGCTGCTCGATGATCAGGCGCAATTGCGCCATCAAGTCGGCACGCATGGCCAGGATGGCGGCTTCTTCAGGCGGGAAACCCAGGTCGGTGAAGACGTTTCCACTGGATCGGGTGATTTTTTCTTTCATGATTCAGTCTCCTATCTGCTTGTAGCGGCGTGCAGCCAGATCGATGTCTTCCTTGCGGGTTTTCTGCGTCTTTTTGCGGAAGGCATGCAAGACGTACACAGCGTCCTCAAACTTGGCCACGTAAATCACACGCCACTCGCCCAGTACATGCAGCCGGATTTCGAAGGCGCCCGCGCCAACGGCAGGCATGGGCTTGAAGTCGGATGGGCTCAAGCCACGCTGAATCTGCCACAACTCGAAACCCGCAGCGCGCCGGGCTTCCAACGGAAAATCCGTCAGGTCGTCCAGACTGCCGCCGATAAATTCAAGTGCCTTCATGGCGACCAATAATATAAGTACTTATATATTTGTCAATTCTGGCGTCACGCATGCGCCTGCGACCAGCCCGCTGTCCCCTTCTGGATGAACTCGATCGGGTACCCATCCGGGTCTTCGATGAACGCAATCACGGTGGTGCCGTGCGACATCGGTCCGGCCGGGCGCAGGATCTTGCCGCCCTTGGCCGCCGCTGCGTCGCACGCGGCGTAGGCGTCGTCGACCTCGATGGCGATATGCCCGTAGCCGGTGCCGAGTTCGTATTCGGCCACGCCCCAGTTGTAGGTGAGTTCGAGCACCGCCGCCTTGTCTTCGGCGTCGTAGCCCACAAACGCCAGGGTGAACTTGCCGCCGGGATAGTCCTTGCGCCGCAACAGCTGCATGCCGAGCACGCTGGTGTAGAAATCGATCGAGCGGTCGAGGTCGCCGACGCGCAGCATGGTGTGGAGGATTCGCATGGTTTTAAGCCCCTTGGTCAGATTCGAAAAAGCGTGGCGCCCATTCTGCGCAACTCGGCACGCCTGGTCAGCGCATCGGGGCACAGCATCGCAACCTGCGCCCAGAAGCGCGGCGAGTGGTCGAGGTGAACCAGATGCGCCAGTTCGTGCGCGGCGACGTAGTCGATGATCGCCAGCGGTGCCTGCACCAGCCGCCAGTTCAGCCGCACATGGCCGCGCCGGGTGCAGCTGCCCCATTGGGTTTGCGCGTTGGACAACGCAAAGTGGCTGGGGGCACGCCCCAGTTTTCGGGCGAGGCGAGCGAGGCGCCAGGCCAGCAGGCGATCGGCGCGAGCCTGGAGCCAGTCGCGAACCAGGCTGTACGGATCGCTGCCTGACGACGCCTGAACACGCAGGGTATTGCCGCAGCGGCGTACGTCGTCGAACAGGGCGGGCTGGATATCGAGTGCGAGAACCCGCCCGAGCAAGCGCACTTCGGCAAGCGCCGCTGCGGCAGGCTGCGGCAGTCGCGCCTGCATCTGCGCCCAGGCACGATGCAGCCAGTCATGCTGATGCGCCACATAGGATTCGATTTCGGCGCGCGGGGTCCAGTTGGGCGCATGGATGCGGACTTCATGTGCGGTGACGGTCAGCCCCAGCGTGCGGCGGCGCGACGATCGCCGCAGCCGGTACGGCACGGCCGCAGCGCCAATTTGCAGCACGCCGCTATTGGCGTGCGGCAGCAGGGGGCAGCCTCGTCATTTCGGTTTCGATCCAGGCTTCAACCGCACGCGTGAGCTCGGCCGCGCTTTTGCCCGTGCTGTCGATCACCGGGCCGATGCGCACGGTAATGGTACCGGGGCGTTTGACGAAGGCGTTCTTCGGCCACACTTCGCCAGCGTTGTGCGCCACCGGCACGATGGAGGCGCCGGTTTCCGCCGCCAGCCAGCTGCCGCCGATGCCGTACTTGCCCTTTTCGCCCGGCGCGACGCGCGTGCCTTCGGGAAACACCAGCACCCAGAAGCCTTGCGCCAGTTTGTCGCCACCCTTCTTCACGATCTGCTTCAGCGCCTCGCGTCCGGAGCTGCGATCGATGGCGATGGGCGACAACAGGCGAAACGCCCAGCCGAAAAACGGCACGTTCAGCAGCTCCTGCTTGATCACCGGCGAGACCGGTGGGAACAGGAACAGGAAGGCCACGGTTTCCCACGCCGATTGGTGCTTGGCCAGGATGACAGCCGGCTGCGACGGCAGGTTTTCGCGCCCTTCCACCACGTAGCGAATGCCCAGCACCCCACTTGCCAGCCAGATCACCAGATGGTTGTAGCCGGTGATCAGCCGGTAGCGCGTGTGGGCCGAGAATGGAAAGCTGAACAGGGCAACCACGCTGAACAGCACGGTCAAAAAGGTTTGCAGCAGCGCGAAAACCAACGAGCGGATGAGGTTCATGTCGCTAACGAAAGCAATTGCTCGACAGCCTCGTTGAGGTCGTCAAACACGGTCGTATTCTTGGGCAAGCCGCCTGCCGCCAGCGTCTTTTTGCCCTTGCCGGTTTTAACCAGCAGGGGCCAGGCATCGACGCTTTCCGCCACCTGCAGATCGCGCAGCGAATCGCCCACCACCGGCACGCCGACCAGTTCCTTGCCGTAACGCGCGGCAATCTCGTGGAACAGGCCGGCCCGGGGCTTGCGGCAGTCGCAGTCCATTTCGGCCGAATGCGGGCAGAAAAAAACCGCCTCGATGCGCCCGCCTGCCTGCATCACCGACTTGTGCATCTTGGCGTGGATGGCGTTGAGCGTGGTCATTTCGAACAGCCCGCGCGCGAGGCCGGACTGATTGGTCGCCACCACCACGCGCCAGCCTTCGCGCGTCAGCCGCGCAATCGCTTCCAGGCTGCCGGGAATGGGTTTCCATTCATCGGGTGACTTGATGAACTGGCTGGAGTGGACGTTGATGACGCCGTCGCGGTCGAGAATGATGAGTTTCATGGCGTGAGTCTAGGCGGCCAGACGGGAGATGTCAGCCACCCGGTTCATGGTCTGGTGCA
>NCHD01000202.1 GCA_002257045.1 Hydrogenophilales bacterium 16-61-112
CGTGACATCCGGGTAGCGCGCCGCACGCTCAAGATTAAGGCGGCTTTTCGCAGCTTGTTCCCGATGATCCAGCGCTCGGAGGGCAGGGCGGTCTGCTGCGGAATTCAGCAGGTCATCCAGGGAGTAGGGGATGGATACGGGATCAAGGGCACCCTGGGCTTGCGGGAGTTCGTTAGGTGGCAGTTGTAGCAACGCGGCCAGCTCCGCGCGGGCCTGGATAAGTTGCTCGCGGAGCAGCGCCACCTGGTTGCGCGCCCGTTCCGCCTCCACGCGGGCGAGGTTGCCGTCTAGCCGGCTGTCCTCTCCTGCCGCGACCCGCTTGCCGACCGCTTTGGCGGCATCTTCGATGAGATTGAGCGTCGTCTCCTCAGTCTGGATGCGCAACTGCAGGCTAAGCACCCGCGCGAAACGGCTCTCCACTTCGGCTCGCACCTGCCGCCGGGTTTCCGCGATCACCTGCCGGGTTGCGGCCAACGATTGCTCGGCTGAGGTCCGGCGGGGCGAAGCTCGCCTTCGGCTGCGGGAACGTTGGCTTGGGCTGCGCGCAGTGCCGGATTAGCCTCATCGGCCAGACGCCAGGCATCCTCCAAGGTCAACACGGGTGAGCCAGCGAACGCTGGAGACAGCAGAAACCACAACAATGACACCACCGCTACGCGGCACACCGGCTGCAACCCACTCTGGAGGCTACGGCGCAAAAATACAGACTTCATGCTCATTCCTTTCCAATGCGAACACGACACCCAGCCGAAGGCGTGGCGCGGCCTCGCAACACAAAAATTCAATGCGACTGGAAACTAGGAGATGAGTCGAGGCGGCCGGAAGCGGCCTTCTTGGGCAGGTTCCGGGAGGAACCGAGAGACATGGAGGGAATAGTCTGTAACGAGATCCGGAGACAAGGCTGGCACCTCGCCGAACAGACCGAGAAAATGGCCCACGGCATAACACCAATGGTTGCATGGCACCATGGCTTTGAGCGGCTCTCCTTGGTGATGAGCCGCTTGCAGGGATGGCTGGACCGCCTCCATCGAAATGGCTTCCTCTGCTGCGAAGAATACATCTGCCACCGCCTCACGGTTGAACGTCCACCCACCTGCATTGATCAGCATGGTGACCAGCAGAAAATAAATGAGACGGCGTGCCATTGAGGGATGCATAGTGTTTTCTTGCTTGTTCTACGATTTACGTGTGTCCGTTATTTGATTTATCCCAATGAGCCGTGGAGGCCATAGAGCGAAAGAGCTATCAATCCTGTCGACATAGTCTTTTTCATGATGTTTCTCCTTTGATGAATCGAAATTGCGCGTAACGTCCATGCCAG
>NCHD01000103.1 GCA_002257045.1 Hydrogenophilales bacterium 16-61-112
TCGAGCAAGTGCGACTTGTCTGCCTCCGACATGGTATCGGCGATATCGTTTTTGCTGACGCCTGCGGCCTTCAGCTGCTCAAGCAGCAGAAGGGGGGGCAGTTTCAGTTCCTGGGCGAATTGTTCAACGTTCATGCAATCCTCGTGACTCTCAGCCTTGGGCGATCATCGGCGCGCGAGCGGCCATGATCAATTGATTGGCGCGATCGGTATCCATGGCAACCAGCTCGATCAGTTCATCGCTTGCCAGGTCTGCCAGTTCTTCGGTGGTGTGAATGCCCTTGCTTGCAAGCAAACGGGCGGTCTCCGCATCCATGCCTTCGAGCGACAGCAGGTCGCCTGCCGACGCTTCGACTTCTTCTTCGCCCGCGATTGCCGCAGTCAGCAGCGCATTGCGAGCACGGGTACGCAGTTCGTTGACCAGGTCCTGGTCGAACGCTTCAATTTCGAGCATTTCGTTCAAGGGCACATACGCGACCTCTTCCAGCGTTGAGAAACCTTCATCGACCAGAATCTGGGCGACTTCCTCATCGACGTCGAGCTTGGCAATGAAAAGCGCAAGCGTCTTGCCGCTTTCGGCATGCTGTTTTTCTTCCGCCGCTTCGCGCGACAGAATGTTGAGATCCCAGCCGGTCAGCTCGGATGCCAGGCGTACGTTCTGGCCGCCACGGCCGATGGCCATGGCCAGCTGCTCTTCTTCCACCACCACGTCCATGCTGTGCTTGTCTTCGTCCACCACGATGGAGCTGACTTCGGCAGGGGCCAGCGCGTTAATCACATACTGGGCCGGCTCGGCCGACCAGTGAATGATGTCAACCCGCTCGCCAGCCAGTTCGTTGGTTACTGAAGTGACGCGTGAACCGCGCAGACCGATGCAGGTGCCGATCGGGTCGATGCGTGGATCGTGCGACACCACTGCAATTTTGGAACGCAGACCGGGATCGCGCGCGGCTGCTTTGATTTCCAGCAGGCCTTCCTCGATCTCGGGC
This sequence comes from Hydrogenophilales bacterium 16-61-112, assembly GCA_002257045.1. Lineage (GTDB taxonomy): Bacteria > Pseudomonadota > Gammaproteobacteria > Burkholderiales > Thiobacillaceae > Thiobacillus. The sequence continues at coordinate 989 of NCHD01000103.1, forward strand.
ACTTCCAGTTCAAACAGCTTCATGATGAATTCGGGCGCGGTGCGCGACAACACTACCTGCGGGCCGCGCACGCCACGGTCAATGCGCAGCAGATAAGCACGCACCCGGTCGCCGACACGCAGATTTTCACGCGGGATCATCTGGTCGCGGTGCAGATAGCCCTCGACGCGACCGGATTCGATGATGGCGTTGCCACGGTCGATGCGTTTCACTACGCCATTGACCAGGTGCTCTTTGCGATCAAGGAAATCGCTGATGATCTGCTCACGCTCGGCATCGCGAATTTTCTGCAGAATGACTTGTTTGGCGGCCTGCGCGCCAATGCGGCCGAATTCGATGTTTTCGAGTGGCTCTTCGATGTAATCGCCAATCTCGATATCCGGGTGCTTGTCCTGCGCGTCGATCAGCAGAATCTGGTAGCCCTCGGACTCGAGATCGGCTTCGGACACCACCTGCCAGCGGCGGAAGGATTCGTAATCACCGGTGTCGCGATCGATCGATACACGAACATCGGATTCTTCCTTGAAGCGCTTTTTGGTGGCGGAGGCGAGCGCCTGCTCCAGCGCATCGAATACGACTTCCTTGTCTACGTTCTTTTCGCGGGCCAGCGCATCGGCCAGCATCAACATTTCACGGCTCATAATTTCTCCAGCTCGCTGCTCTTAGACCATGGGCCTGAGGCGGGCAGCATCCACATTTCTTAAATCAATTGATATTTCAGCACCATCGACGATCAGCTTGATGGCGTCGTTTTCCAGCCCAACCAGCTGCCCATTGAGCCGGCGCCGGTTGTTCAGCGGCACCCGCAGCTTGAGGGTGACCTGCTCGCCAGCGAACCGGACATAGTCCTGGGCCTTGACCAGCGGCCGATCAAGTCCGGGGGACGAGACTTCCAGCCTGTCGTAGTCAATATTTTCAACCGTGAACAGGTGGGTCAGGTGATTGCTTACCGCGACGCAGTCGTCAATCGTGATGCCGCCCGATTTGTCGATGAAAAGACGCAATTGTCCGCGGCCGGCACGCTCAAGCATCACCAACTCGTATCCGAGTCCGGCAAGCACGGGTTCCAGGCGGGCGGTCAAATCCATCATCAACAATCCACTTGGAGGCGCGAGCCGGAGTCGAACCGACCTACACGGATTTGCAATCCGGTGCATAACCGCTTTGCTATCGCGCCAAGTGCCACAAAACTCTAATTGAAAAGGGGAAAACGTCCGGACTTGTCCTTCTGTTTTCCCCGGAATGCTGGAGCGGGAAAGGAGGTTCGAACTCCCGACCTCGACCTTGGCAAGGTCGCGCTCTACCAGCTGAGCTATTCCCGCGTTGAAGGCTGCGCATTATGGGGATTCATGGTTTTTCTGTCAACAGTTTTGCCTGGCTATTCGTTAATTATTTTGCAATGCGCGTGTGGCCATCATCAGGTAATACGCCATCGAGACCAGCGTGAGCAGGGCCGCGATCCAGATCAGCAGGGTGCCGATGAGCGCAATGGGCAGGCCAGCAACCGGCATGGCATAAAGCAGCAGCACGATGGCGATCATTTGCGCTGCGGTTTTGAGCTTGCCGACGAATGATACCGCCACGCTCGCGGACTTGCCTGCCTTGGCCATCCATTCGCGCAAGGCAGAAATGGTGATTTCACGGCCGATGATGATGAGCGCGATCAGCGGTGCTACGCGGCCGAGATCGACCAGCACGATCAGGGCAGCCGCAACCATCAATTTGTCGGCCACCGGGTCGAGAAACGCGCCGAACGCCGAGGTCTGGCCGAGCGCGCGTGCAAGATATCCATCCAGCCAGTCGGTCAGTGCGGCCACCCCAAATAAAAGTGCGGCCAGCATGTTGGCATCGAGAGGGGTTACCCAACCCTGTGGCAGATAAAACACCCCCGCCATGACAGGGATGAGAAGAATGCGCAGCCAGGTGAGAAGGTTGGGGAGGTTGAGAGGCATCAATGCAGTGCACGATAAATGGATTCCGCCAATTCTCGACTGATACCGTTGACAGTAGCAAGTGCATCGACGCCTGCATCCCGCACGCCCTGCAGTCCACCGAAGTGCTCGAGCAGGTGTTTGCGGCGCTTGGGGCCGATTCCGGCAATGTCTTCGAGGGTCGATTGCATGCGCGTTTTGCCGCGTTTGGCGCGGTGGCCGGTGATGGCAAAGCGGTGTGCTTCGTCGCGTATCTGCTGAATCAGATGAAAGCCGGGGTGGTCTTTGGCAAGCCTCAACTCACGGCTGTCGGCAAAAATCAGGGTTTCCAGGCCGGGCTTGCGCGCTTCGCCCTTGGCGACGCCGAGCAGCAAGACCTCGCCCAGACCGAGTTCGCTCATCGCCGTCACGGCTGTGCTGATTTGGCCTTTGCCGCCGTCAATGAGCAGCAAGTCGGGCAACACGCCGTTTTCTTCCACGCTCTTTTGAAAGCGTTTGATGAGGGCGGCGTGCATCGCGGCGTAGTCGTCCCCCGGGGTGATGCCGCTGATGTTGTAGCGCCGGTAGTCGGACTTCTTGAGGTCGTCGCCTTCGTACACCACGCACGAGGCGATGGTCGCTTCGCCCAGGGTGTGCGAAATGTCGAAGCACTCGATCCGGTTGAGCGCAGGCAAGTCGAGCGTGTCGCGCAGCGCGGCGAGCCGCTGCGACTGGTTGCTGCGTTCGGTGCTGCGGCGCCCGGCGGACAGGCGCGCGTTGGCTTCTGCCATGCTGATCCAGACGCGGCGCTGGGCAGTGACGCGGTGCTGCAGGCTGATTTTCTTGTGCGCGTGTTCGGACAGCATCGCTTCCAGCGCATCGGTCTCGATCGCTTCGCTGATCAGGATGCGCGAAGGCGTCGGGTGATCAAGATAATGCTGGGCAATGAAGGCTTCCAGCGCTTCGGCCAGCGTGGCGCCCTCGCTGTGTTGCGGGAAGAAGCTGCGGTCGCCCAGATGGCGCCCACCGCGGATCATGGTCAGGTTGACGGCGATTACGCCGGCGACTTCCGCCACCGCGATGACGTCGGCATCGGCATCGCTGCCAGTGGTGTCGACGAACTGCTTTTCGCGCACGGTGGCCAGCATGCGCAGACGGTCGCGCAGGCGGGCGGCGGTTTCAAAATCGAGTACGGCCGCGGCGTCGTTCATCTGCGCAGTGATCTGTTCGGTCAGGGTATTGGCTGCGCCGTGCAGCAACTGGGCGGCGGCGTCGACATCCTGCGCGTAGGCTTCCGGCGTGATGAGATGGACGCATGGCGCGGTGCAGCGCTTGATCTGATGCAGCAGGCAGGGCCGCGAGCGGTTGGCGAACACCGTGTCTTCGCAGCTGCGCAGTTGGAACACCTTTTGCAGCAGTTGGATGCTTTCGCGCACCGCGTAGGAATTGGGGTAGGGGCCGAATGCCTGATCCTGCTTTTTCGGTGTGCCGCGAAAATAAGCCAGGCGCGGGAAACGATGTCCGGTCAGCAGCAAATAGGGGTAGGACTTGTCGTCGCGGAACAGGATGTTGAAGCGCGGCTTCAGTCCCTTGATCAGGTTGTTTTCCAGCAGCAATGCTTCGGCTTCGGTGCGCGTCACCGTGGTGTCGATATGATCGACGGTTTGTAGCATCAGGCGGATGCGCGGGCTTTGATCGGTCTTCTGAAAATAGCTGGAGACACGCTTTTTCAGGTCTTTTGCCTTGCCGACATAGAGCACCGCATTGGCGGCGTCGATCATGCGGTAGACGCCTGGCAGAGTGGGCAGCGAGGCCAGAAACGCTTTGTCGACGCTCATGCTCTAACGCTCGTCGTGTCCGGGCGGGACCAGAAAGTCAGTCCTCATCCAGCAGCTTGCCCGCAATCGCCCAGTTTTCCTCGGGTAACTCCTCGAACGCGATATAGGTATACGACGCTGGTTTGCCTGCGTGGCGCGCCAGCGTGGCGGTAATTTCCTCCGCAACCTTCTGTTTCTGTGCGCGGGTCAGGGTGCCGGCGAGTTTGATGGTGACGACGGGCATGATCAGTCCTGGGTCTGGATTTGCGTAAACACCGCCGCGAACATGTCAGGTGTGAGGCGGCGCGTCTGGGTATTGTAGCGGGAGCAGTGATAGCTGCTGACCAGCCGTCGCCCATCAGGCAAGCGGTAGTCGCTGGCGTGGCTAAACGGGTAATCCTTAAGTTTGAGACCGAGTGCGCGCAGCACCGCCTGATGGGCGATCTGGCCCAGCGCGAGGATGCTGGCGTGCGCGGGCAACCCTGCGAGTTCGGCTGCCAGAAAATGATTACACTCGCGGATTTCAGCGGGTTCCGGCTTGTTGGCGGGCGGCAGGCATTTGACCGCGTTGGTGATGCGGCAGCCGATGAGCTGCAAGTCGTCGTCGGCAGAGATCGATTGCGGCGCACTGGCATAGCCGAACTGGTGCAGGGTTTGGTACAGCAGGATTCCGGCGTGGTCACCGGTGAACGGACGTCCACTGCGGTTGGCTCCGTGCATGCCCGGGGCGAGCCCGACAATCAACAGGCTGGCTTGCGGGTCGCCGAAGGGCGCCACTGGGCGCGCGTGATAATCAGGATGTTTGATGCGAACCGCGTCGAGAAAGCAGGCGAGGCGTGGGCAGGCTCGACAGTCGGGATCAAACCAGCTGGATGGGAATGAAGTGGGCATGCGCGAAGTCCGGTACGGAAGCTGCGATTGTAGGGGGTGAGGGCTGACGGGATGCATCCGGGTCGAGTGATTCTCGCAGCCGGGCTGGGCACAAACTAAAGTGTCGTGCAAACATTGCCGTTTTATCCTGTGCGCTGCTGTATTCAGCGTCAACTCATGGGGTTTAGCGGGGGTAAAGATGTCGCAGCATGCAAAAGGCCTGGCGGGCTGGCTGGCTTATCTGGGAGAAGCCGATATCCCCGTGCTGAAAAGCAGTGCGCGCGCGCTCGAACGGCTGCATGCCGACGAATCGCTGCTTAATCCGCGCAGCATTGCCAATGTGGTGACCGATGATCCGTTGATGACGGTCAAGCTGCTGCGCTTCATGCAAACCCACAAACATCGCAACCAAACGCATGAGCTGGTAGATGTGAAACAGGCTCTGCTGATGATGGGAGTCGAGCCGTTTTTTCGCGACGTTCCGGCCTCCCCGCTGGTCGAGGACATGCTTAAGGACCACCTGGATGCCTTGTTGCCACTGCTGCATACCGTGCGGCGCGCTCAGCATTCGGCGTATTACGCGTATGACTGGGCGTTGCGATTGCATGACCTGCATGCGGAAGAGGTCCATGTGTCCACCCTGCTTTCCCATGTGGCCGAGATATTAATGTGGTGCTTCAGCCCCGTGCAAATGCTCGACATTCTCCGGCTCCAGCATGCCGATGCGTCCTTGCGCAGTGCGGACTTGCAAAAGCGGGTATTGGGTTTTACCGGGGTGGAGTTGCAGCGTCAGCTGGCCATGGATTGGCACCTGCCCGAGTTGCTGAAAAATCTGCACGACCCTGCCCTGGCAAACACGACCCGGGTGCGCAATGTCACCCTGGCGGTCAATCTGGCACGTCACTCGGCCGAAGGTTGGGAAAATGCGGCCCTGCCGGATGACTATCGGGACATTGGCAACTTGCTCCGAATGGAGCCGGAACGGGTGATGGCCTTGGTAAGGACGACCCAGACGCCGTATTGAAGATGCCTGGCCGTTTCGTGGCGGTGTCGCGTCGCGTGCTACGCCGCCCGGGGAATGACGCTTTCTTCAAGGTTGCGGGCAATCTGGCCAAGCGCCACGCCGGCAGGACAGCCAGGCGTCGCCTGCATCATGAGTTGACGGCGCATGATGGCCTGCTGGTTAAGCCCGACCACGACGAAGCGGTCGAGCACCTGCTGCAACTGGTTGGTGATCGCCACGCCGCTGCCGGACCGGGTCGCCTGATTGATGATGACGCGGATGGTCTGACGCTGCTGTTGTCCGACCAGTACCTTGATGGTGGCGTAGGCGTCGGTGAGCGAGGTGGGCTCTGGCGTGGCCACCATCAGCACCTCTGACGCCAGCGAGACAGCGAACAGCACGACGTCGGAAATCCCCGCGCCGGTGTCCAGTATCACGACGTCGTAATTGGGCACCAGGCTGTTCATCACGCGTAAAAACTCGTTGCGTACCTCGGACGTCAGGCGCGAATACTCCACCATCCCCGAACCCGCCAGCAGCACGGAAAATCCGCCCGGCGCAGGAAGAATGGCATCTTCCAGTTTGGCCTTGCCGGTAAACACGTCATGGAGGGTGATCTTGGGATAGAGGTTGAGCACCACATCGAGGTTCGCCAACCCAAGGTCGGCATCCAGCACCAGCACCTTGTGGCCGCGCTTGGCCAGGGCGGCAGCAAGATTGGCCGACACAAAGGTTTTGCCCACGCCGCCCTTGCCGCTGGTGACGGCGAGCACCTTGCCCAGGGGTTTGAGCGGAACCTGGGGAAGGTCGGGATGGTGCGCGGGGGGGGCTAGTACATCGTTCATGCGTTTACTCGGTTTGTCACGTTGCCTGGGCTGGACTCGAACGGATTCGTCACGTCGGCTGCCAGGTGGCTGTACAGCAAGCCTTTTTCTTCTGCACTAACAGAAAGCTCCTGCGGGTGATCAATGCAGGCCTGATTGCGGCCATTGGATTTGGCACGATAAAGCTGGGTGTCGGCACGCTCGATCCACAGCTCGGGGGTGGAGCGCACCCATTCAGGTGCATAGGCACCCCCGATGCTGATTGTGGCCTGAATGCTGAGCAGGGGGCCAACCTGAACGGAGAGGTTGGCCACGGCCTGGCGAATCCGCTCTGCCAGGGACAGCCCGAACAGGGGTCTGCAGTTAGGCAGAATGATGGCGAATTCTTCGCCGCCAAATCGGGCAACCGTGTCGACCGGGCGCACGCAGCGCTCGAGACACTGCCCGATCGCCCGCAGCATTTGGTCTCCTGCCAGATGGCCGTGCGTGTCGTTGATGCTTTTGAAATGGTCGATGTCCAGCAGCAACAGCAGAACCGATTCGCCGGAGCGTGCAACGGATTCGATCTGGCGTCCAAGCGCGGCATGAAAGTGCCGTCGGTTGCCCAGGCCCGTCAACGGGTCCTTCAGCGAGAGTTCGCACAGGCTGTTGATCACCCGCTGCAAATAATCAGTAGGTGATTCGTTCGCTTGGGGTTGGCCATTTCTGGCATCGTGTTCAAGCAACGCGCACGCATCGTCGAGTCGCAGGTCGGGCAAATCGATCAGTGAAGGGCTGGGAGGCACCAAAATGGATTTAATACAGGGTTAAAGGAATCGGGGAGAAAAATCAGTTGAAAGCAGCTGGCTTCCAGTGCATTGAGTATGTGTGGATTTTTGAAACAGGGCAAGAGGCCATGCGACAGCCACTTTGGGTTCAGGCAAGCCGCAATTTCCCTGTTTGAGTATGGCCCGGTTCATGAAAGCGTTTGTGTGTCTGCAATATCCGTATCGGGTTCGCGGATAATCCGGCCGCATGAATGCGGTTCCCTACTGGCGCCTGTCCGGTTTCTATTTCTTCTATTTTGCTTTCGTCGGCGCGATGTCGCCGTTCTGGGGGCTGTATCTGCAATCGCTGACGTTCAATGCATTCCAGATCGGCGTGCTGATGTCGCTGCTGCAGGTGATGCGGATCTTCGCGCCGAATATCTGGGGCCATATCGCCGACCAGACCGGCAAGCGCACCGCTATCGTTCAGGTCGCGGCGGTGGGCAGCGTGCTGGTGTTCGCCGGCGTGTTCGTCAGCGACCATTTCTGGTGGCTGTTCGCGGTGATGGCGGCGCTGAGCTTTTTCTGGAGCGCGTCCTTGCCGCTGGTCGAAGCGATGACGCTGTCGCATCTGGGGGAGCGCAGCGACACCTATGGCCGTATCCGCCTGTGGGGGTCGGTCGGCTTCATCGTCATGGTGGTGGGGCTGGGTTACGCCTTCGACACCGTGTCGATCCGCTGGCTGCCGTGGGCGGTGCTGGTGGTGATGCTCGGCATCGTCGCGTCGGCGCGGTCGATCCCCGAATCCGAGATTTTGCCGCACCCCAGCGACGATCACTCGGTGTGGAGGGTCGTGAAGCGGCCCGAGGTGGCGTCCTTGTTGGCGGCTTGCCTGTTGATGGCGGTGACGCACGGGCCGTACTACACGTTTTATTCCATTTATCTGGTCGATCACGGCTACGACAAGTCCACCATAGGCTGGCTGTGGGCGCTTGGCGTGCTGTGCGAGATTGGCATTTTTCTGGTTATTCCGCGCATTTTTGCCTGCGTCACGCCGCGCCGTCTGATTCTGGCCAGTTTTGCACTGGCAGCGCTGCGCTTCCTGATTATCGCCTGGGGCGTGGAGTCGGCCTGGCTGGTGTGGGGCGCGCAAACGCTGCATGCGTTCAGCTTCGGCACCTATCACGCGGCGGCAGTGGCGCTGATCCACCAGCATTTTCGCGGCCGCCATCAGGCCCGTGGGCAGGCGCTGTACACCAGTTTGTCCTACGGTATCGGCGGCACCATCGGCGGGCTGGCCAGTGGATTGACTTGGGAAACCATCGGGCCGGCGTGGACCTTTACCCTGGCTGCAATAAGCGCGGCGCTGGCCTGGGGCGTGTATGCGGCATGGGGGAAGGCGAAATAGCGGAAATCAAAACCGGATCAAACGAAAGCTGTGCAAGCCGTCCTGAACCTATGAAATAATCAGCTTTTAACGCGACTTGGCCAACTTTGTCCGCAGGCGTTCGAAGGTTTGAAACTGGCGCATCGCCTGCCGCGCCGGGTCGATGCGGCGATCGCCGTGCCCGACCATAACGTACCGACCACAGATCGCTCGCAGGGCATCGCCGACCCGATTTCGCGCCTGCAGGTGGAAACGCTCGACGCCAACTGTGCCGAGTTCGGCATCACCGAGTTCAAGATGGACGACATCCGCCAGGGCATCGTCCATGTCATCGGCCCCGAAGAAGGCCTGACCCTGCCGGGCATGACCGTGGTGTGCGGCGATTCGCATACCTCCACGCACGGCGCATTCGGCGCGCTGGCGTTCGGCATCGGCACGTCCGAAGTCGAACACGTGCTGGCCACGCAATGCCTTTGGCAGAAACCATCGAAGACCATGTTGGTGAAGGTTGAGGGCGCGCTGGGCAAGGGCGTGACGGCGAAAGACATCGCACTCGCCATCATCGGCCAAATCGGCACCGCCGGCGGCACCGGTTATGCTCTGGAATTCGGCGGCAGCGCGATTCGTGGGCTGACGATGGAAGGCCGCATGACGCTGTGCAACATGGCGATCGAGGCCGGCGCGCGTGCCGGCATGGTCGCGGTCGACCAGACCACGATTGATTACGTCAAGGGCCGTCCCTATTCACCGAAGGGCGACGCCTGGGACAAAGCGGTTGCCTGGTGGAACACGCTGCATTCGGACGCCGATGCCGTCTTCGATCGCGTGGTCGAACTCGATGCCACCAAGATCGAGCCGCAGGTCACTTGGGGCACGTCACCCGAGATGGTGACGACGATTAACGGCAGCGTGCCGGATCCGGCCAGCGCATCGAGCGAAACCAGGCAGCACGACTGGACCCGCGCGCTGGAATACATGGGGTTGAAGGCGGGCACGCCGCTGGCCGAGATTCCGGTGGACAAGGTGTTTATCGGCTCCTGCACCAACTCGCGGATCGAAGACCTGCGCGAAGCCGCCAGCGTGGCCCAAGGCCGCAAGGTCGCCCCCAACGTCAAGCTGGCGATGGTGGTGCCCGGGTCCGGTCTGGTCAAGCAACAGGCCGAGGCCGAAGGGCTGGACCAGATTTTTCTCGCTGCAGGTTTCGAATGGCGCGAGCCCGGTTGCTCGATGTGCCTGGCGATGAACGCCGACCGGCTGGAACCGGGCGAACGCTGCGCCTCCACCTCCAACCGCAATTTCGAGGGGCGGCAGGGGCAGGGCGGCAGAACCCATTTAGTGAGTCCGGCAATGGCTGCAGCTGCAGCGTGTGCCGGGCATTTTGTTGATGTTCGTTTTTTTTAAGGAGAAACCCATGAAACCGATGATTGCAATTTTGATGGCTGCTGCGTTGACCTTGGCCGGATGTAACACCATGGAAGGTTTCGGTCAGGATGTCCAGAAGGCGGGCGACTCGATCGAGAAAGCTGGTAGCAAGGCCGGCAATTAACCAGCATGCAGGCTTTTACGACACTTGACGGACTGGTGGTACCACTCGATCGCGCCAACGTCGACACCGACGCCATCATTCCCAAGCAGTTTCTGAAATCGATCAAGCGCAGCGGATTTGGCCCCAACCTGTTCGACGAATGGCGTTATCTGGATCATGGCGAGCCGGGCAAGTCGAATCACGACCGGCCGCTGAATCCGGATTTCGTGCTGAATCAGCCGCGCTATCAGGGGGCATCCGTCCTGCTGGCGCGCGACAACTTCGGTTGCGGATCGAGCCGCGAGCATGCGCCGTGGGCACTCGAAGACGCGGGCTTTCGCGCCATCATTGCACCGTCGTTTGCCGATATCTTTTTCAACAACTGTTTCAAGAACGGCATTCTGCCCATCGTGCTGGATGCGGCCATCGTGGATCAATTGTTCAAGGAATGCGAAGCCAACGAGGGCTATGCGCTGTCGGTCGATCTGGACCAGCAGACCCTCACCACGCCCACCGGTGAAAGCATTCCCTTTGCCGTGGATGCGGGGCGCAAGCATCGCTTGTTCAATGGCCTGGACGATATCGGCCTGACGCTGTTGCAGGCTGACAAAATCGCCACTTACGAAGCACAGCGCAAGATCGAGGCGCCGTGGCTGTTTGCTTAACGAAAATTCACCGCGGCCTTCTGGGCGGTGAGTAGGGTTTACTTATGAAAATTGCAGTTCTCCCCGGCGACGGGATCGGCCCGGAAATCGTCGCGCAAGCGGTCAAGGTGCTCGACGTCCTTAAACGCGACGGCGCGAAAATCGAAATGGAAACCGCGCCCATCGGTGGCGCGGGCTACGACGAAGCAGGCGATCCGCTGCCGGAGGCGACGCTGAAACTCGCACGCGAGGCGGACGCCGTGTTGCTCGGCGCCGTCGGCGGGCCGCAGTACGACGCGCTCGACCGCCCGCTGCGCCCCGAGCGCGGCTTGCTGCGCATCCGCAAGGAACTCAACCTGTTCGCCAACCTGCG
>NCHD01000104.1 GCA_002257045.1 Hydrogenophilales bacterium 16-61-112
AGGAGTAATACACATGGCTGTTTCTAAAGCTGAAATTCTTGATGCAATCGCTGGCATGACCGTTCTGGATCTGTCCGAGCTGATCAAGGAAATGGAAGAAAAATTTGGCGTTTCTGCTGCTGCAGCAGCTGTCGCTGTTGCTGCCCCCGCTGCTGCCGGCGCTGCGGCTGCTGAAGAGCAGACCGAGTTCACCGTGATGCTGAATTCGTGTGGCGACAAGAAGGTTGAAGTCATTAAGGTCGTGCGTGCTGCAACCGGTCTGGGCCTGAAAGAAGCCAAGGACCTGGTTGACGGCGCTCCCAAGGCTGTTAAAGAAGGCGTGTCCAAGGCTGATGCCGACGCGCTGAAAAAACAGCTGGAAGAAGCTGGCGCTAACGTCGACGTCAAATAAGTTAACGGCAATCAAGGCGCGCATGAAAATGCGATGCCTGTTTCCGGATAAGCACTTATTTCACCACGAATTTTTGTGGTGTGTTGCGGGGCAACCCGCAGCAGACGCAAGCAGCAAATACCCGGAACCCGGAATCGGCTTCCGGGTCGTTTGCTTTTTGCGTGTGCCTCACATCGCGCGGTGCGTAGCCTACGCACCGGCCTGCCCCTGATCGTCAAGGAGACTCCATGGCTTATACCTTTACCGAGAAAAAACGTCTGCGCAAGAGCTTTGCCAGCCGGACCAACACCCTACCGGTGCCTTTTCTTCTGGCGACCCAGCTTGAGTCCTATCGTGCCTTCTTGCAGGAAGGCCGCTCGCGCGAAGAACGCTTGAACGAGGGCCTGCAGGCTGCGTTCACGTCGATTTTTCCGATCGAAAGCCACTCCAAAAACGCGCGTCTTGAATACGTCAGCTACTTTCTGGGCGAGCCGGTGTTCGACATCAAGGAATGCCAGCAGCGTGGCCTGACCTATTGCGCGCCGCTACGCGCCAAGGTGCGCCTGGTGATCATGGACAAGGAAGCGTCCAAGCCGACGATCAAGGAAGTCAAGGAGCAGGAAGTCTATATGGGCGAAATTCCGCTCATGACGCCGACCGGTTCCTTCGTCATTAACGGTACCGAGCGCGTGATCGTGTCTCAGTTGCACCGCTCGCCCGGCGTGTTCTTCGAGCATGACCGCGGCAAGACTCACAGCTCAGGCAAGCTGTTGTTTTCCGCCCGCGTGATTCCCTACCGCGGATCGTGGCTGGATTTCGAGTTCGATGCCAAGGATATCCTGTTCTTCCGCGTCGACCGCCGCCGCAAGATGCCGGTCACCATTCTGCTCAAATCGCTCGGGTATACGCCTGAGACGATTCTGGATGCGTTCTTCAACAAGGACACCTTCTATATCAATACGCAGGGAATCCAGTTCGAGTTGGTCCCCGAGCGTCTGCGCGGCGAACTTGCGCGCTTTGATATTTGCGGCAAAGATGACCATGTCATCGTGGCCAAGGATAAACGCATCACTGCCAAGCACATCCGTGAACTGGAAGCTGCAGGCGTCAAGAAATGGGCAGTCCCCGTCGAGTTCGTCGTTGGCCGCGTGCTGGCGCACGACGTGGTCGACAAGTCCACCGGCGAACTGGTTGCGCGAGCCAACGACGAGATCACTGAAGATATGTTGAATGCCCTGGCCGTTGCAGGCATCGACAAAATCAACACGCTGTATACCAATGAGCTCGATCAGGGGGCGTTCATTTCTCAGACCCTGCGCGCTGACGACGCAGCTGACGCCTATGTAGCCAAGGTTGCGATCTATCGCATGATGCGTCCTGGCGAGCCGCCCACCGAGGATGCCGTCAACACCCTGTTCACCAACCTGTTCTTCAACGATGAGCGCTACGATCTGTCCGCGGTGGGCCGTATGAAGTTCAACCGCCGCATCGGTAGCGATGCGTTGACCGGTCTCGGCACGTTGTCTACAGAAGACATCGTGGCTGTAATCAAGATTCTGGTGGATTTACGTAATGGTCGTGGAGAAGTCGACGACATCGATCACCTCGGTAACCGCCGTGTCCGTTCGGTAGGCGAACTAGCCGAGAATCAGTTCCGTGCCGGTCTGGTGCGGGTCGAGCGCGCCGTACGTGAACGTCTGGGGCAGGCCGAATCCGATAACCTGATGCCGCACGACTTGATCAACGCCAAACCGGTTTCGGCGGCGATCAAGGAGTTTTTCGGCTCCAGCCAGCTGTCGCAGTTTATGGACCAAACCAATCCGCTGTCCGAGATTACCCACAAGCGCCGCGTGTCGGCCCTTGGACCGGGCGGCTTGACGCGCGAACGCGCAGGCTTCGAGGTGCGCGACGTGCACCCGACCCACTATGGGCGTGTGTGTCCGATCGAGACGCCGGAAGGCCCGAACATCGGCCTGATCAACTCACTGGCGCTGTATGCCCGCACCAATTGGTATGGCTTCATTGAGACGCCTTACCGCAAGGTAATCGACAACAAGGTGACCGATGAAATCGAATACCTGTCGGCGATCGAAGAAAGCAAGTATGTGATCGCGCAGGCCAACGCCGATCTCGACGCCAAGAACCAGTTCAAGGACGATCTGGTGTCGTGCCGTTTCAAGAATGAATTCACACTGTCGACGCCCGACCGCATCGAATACATGGACGTAGCGCCGGCGCAGATCGTGTCGGTTGCCGCTTCGCTGATTCCGTTCCTCGAGCATGACGACGCCAACCGCGCCTTGATGGGCTCGAACATGCAGCGCCAGGCCGTACCTTGTCTGCGTCCGGAGAAATCCCTGGTGGGCACCGGAATCGAGCGCACCGCTGCGGTCGACTCCGGAACGGTTGTAACCGCACATCGCGGCGGCCGGGTTGACTACATCGACGCAAGCCGGATCGTGATTCGCGTGCATGACGAAGAGGCCCGTGCTGGTGAGGTCGGCGTGGATATTTATTCGCTGATCAAGTACACGCGCTCCAACCAGAACACCAACATCAACCAGCGTCCGCTGGTGAAAGTGGGCGACATGATTGCGCGCGGCGACGTGATTGCCGACGGCGCCTCGACCGATATGGGCGAACTGGCGCTGGGACAGAACATGCTAGTCGCCTTCATGCCGTGGAACGGCTACAACTTCGAAGACTCGATTCTGATCAATGAGAAGGTGGTGGCAGAAGACCGCTATACCTCGATCCACATCGAAGAACTTTCGGTGGTGGCACGCGACACCAAACTGGGCGCGGAAGAGATCACTCGCGACATCTCCAATCTGGCCGAGCGACAGTTAGGCCGTCTGGACGAGTCCGGCATTATTGCCATCGGCGCTGAAGTTGAAGCCGGCGACGTGCTGGTCGGCAAGGTTACCCCCAAGGGCGAAACCCAGCTGACGCCGGAAGAAAAGCTGCTACGCGCCATCTTCGGCGAAAAGGCCAGCGACGTGAAAGACACCAGCCTGAAAGTGCCGTCCGGCATGTCGGGCGTGGTGATCGATGTGCAGGTGTTCACCCGCGAAGGCATTGAGCGCGACATACGCGCGCAATCGATTGTCGACACGCAGCTGGCCGAATACCGCAAGGACATGACCGACCGCATGCGTATCGTTGAGGACGATACGTTTGCCCGTCTGGAAAAACTGTTGCACCTGAAGGTGGCCAACGGCGGTCCGAAGAAGCTCGCCAAGGGCAGCAAGATCACCAATGACTACCTGGAGTCGGTCAATCGCCATGACTGGTTCGACATTCGTCTGGCTGACGACGAAGCCAGCCGTGCGGTTGAGGGCCTGAAAGATAGCCTGACCCAGAAGCGCATCGAGTTCGATGCGATGTTTGAAGAGAAGAAGAAGAAGCTGACCGCTGGCGACGAACTGCCGCCCGGCGTGCAGAAGATGGTCAAGGTCTACCTAGCGGTCAAGCGCCGCCTGCAGCCCGGCGACAAGATGGCCGGCCGCCACGGTAACAAGGGTGTGGTGTCGAAGATCGCGCCGGTCGAAGACATGCCGTTCATGGCAGATGGCCGTCCAGTCGATGTGGTGCTGAACCCGCTCGGCGTGCCATCGCGGATGAACGTCGGCCAGATTCTGGAAACCCATCTCGGCTGGGCGGCTAAAGGTCTGGGCGAGAAAATCGGCCAGATGCTGGCCGCGCAGACCAAGACAATGGTGAAAGAGCTGCGCAGCTTCCTTAAGGAAATCTACAACCAGTCAGGCAAGATCGAAGATATCGACAGCTTTACCGATGACGAAATCATCGAACTCGGCCGCAACCTGCAGAAGGGCGTGCCGTTCGCATCGCCCGTATTTGACGGCGCATCCGAAGCCGAGATTCGCCGCATGCTGGTGCTGGCTGGTCTACCCGAAGGCGGCCAGGTCACGCTGTACGATGGCCGCACCGGCGAGGCGTTTGATCGCCAGGTGACGGTTGGCTACAAGCACGTGCTGAAGCTGCATCACTTGGTCGACGACAAGATGCACGCGCGTTCCACCGGCCCGTACTCGCTGGTCACCCAGCAACCGCTGGGCGGCAAGGCGCAGTTCGGTGGTCAGCGCTTTGGTGAGATGGAGGTGTGGGCGCTGGAAGCCTATGGCGCCTCTTACGTGCTGCAGGAAATGCTGACCGTGAAGTCGGATGATGTGAACGGCCGTACCAAGATGTACGAGAGCATCGTCAAGGGCGAGCACAAGATTGAGGCAGGCATGCCGGAGTCCTTCAACGTGCTGGTGAAGGAAATCCGCTCGCTGGGCATCGACATCGATCTGGAACGTTATTAATTTAGGGTGAGGACACAGCCATGAAAGCACTGTTAGCTGGCGTCGCCGGAGAAAATCCGTTCCTGGTCGTATGGTGAAGTAAAGAAACCCGAGACCATCAATTACCGCACCTTCAAGCCGGAACGTGATGGCCTGTTCTGCGCCAAGATCTTCGGCCCGGTCAAGGACTACGAGTGTCTGTGCGGCAAGTACAAGCGCCTCAAGCATCGCGGCGTGATCTGCGAAAAGTGCGGCGTCGAAGTCACGCTGTCCAAGGTGCGTCGCGAGCGCATGGGTCACATTGAACTGGCCTCGCCGGTTGCGCACATCTGGTTCCTGAAATCGTTGCCGAGCCGTCTGGGCATGGTGCTCGACATGACGCTGCGCGACATCGAGCGTGTGCTGTATTTCGAAGGCTTTGTGGTGGTCGAGCCTGGCATGACGCCGCTTAACCGCGGGCAGCTGCTGACCGAAGACGACTACCTCGCCAAACTGGAAGAGTATGGCGACGAGTTCAAGGCGCTGATGGGTGCGGAAGCCGTGCGAGAACTGCTGCGCTCGCTTGATCTGCCGAATGTGGTTGAAACGCTGCATGCCGATATGGGTCGCACGGGTTCCGAGACCAAGTTGAAGAAACTGTCGAAGCGCCTGAAAATTCTCGAGGGTTTCCAGAAGTCCGGGATCAAGCCTGAATGGATGATTCTCGAAGTGCTGCCTGTACTGCCACCCGAGCTGCGTCCGCTGGTGCCGCTGGATGGCGGCCGTTTCGCCACGTCCGATCTGAACGACCTGTATCGCCGCGTCATCAACCGCAACAACCGCTTGAAGCGTCTGCTCGAGTTGAAGGCACCTGAAATCATCGTTCGCAACGAAAAGCGCATGCTGCAGGAATCAGTCGATTCGCTGCTGGACAACGGCCGTCGCGGCAAAGCCATGACGGGTGCCAACAAGCGTCCGCTAAAATCGCTGGCCGACATGATCAAAGGCAAGAGCGGCCGCTTCCGCCAGAACTTGCTGGGCAAGCGTGTCGACTACTCGGGCCGTTCGGTCATTGTGGTGGGTCCGACCCTGAAGCTGAACCAGTGTGGCCTGCCGAAGAAGATGGCGCTGGAGCTGTTCAAACCCTTCATTTTCAATCGTCTGGAAGTGCTGGGACTGGCGACCACGATCAAGGCCGCCAAGAAAATGGTGGAAGACGAAGAACCCGTTGTGTGGGACTTGCTCGAAGAGGTCATTGATCAGCACCCGGTCATGCTGAACCGCGCACCGACCCTGCACCGTCTCGGCATTCAGGCATTCGAGCCGGTGCTGATTGAAGGCAAGGCGATCCAGCTGCATCCGCTGGTGTGCGCGGCGTTCAACGCCGACTTCGACGGCGACCAGATGGCCGTCCACGTACCGCTGTCGCTGGAAGCGCAGACCGAAGCCCGTACCCTGATGCTGGCGTCGAACAACGTACTGTCACCCGCCAACGGCGAGCCGATCATCGTGCCGTCTCAGGACATCGTGCTTGGCCTGTACTACATGACCCGCGATAAGGTCAACGCCAAGGGCGAAGGCATGATGTTTGCCGACGTCGTTGAGGCACGCCGTGCATACGACAACCGCGAAGCGGAGCTCCACGCCCGGATTACGGTGCGGATCAAGGAAGTTACGCTGGACGAAAACAAGAACCGCATTGAGACCATTAAACGCGTAGAAACCACGCTGGGCCGCGCGCTGCTGTCCGAAATCCTGCCGCCTGACCTGCCGTTCAGCTATGTCGACCGCGCGTTGAAAAAGAAGGAAATTTCTCGCTTGATCAACGCCAGCTTTCGTCGTTGCGGGCTGCGCGAGACCGTGTTGCTGGCCGACAAGCTGATGTATACCGGCTTTACTTATGCAACGCGCTCCGGCATGTCTATCGCTATCAAAGACATGCTGATCCCGAACGAAAAGAATCAGATCCTGGGGTCTTCGGAAGCCGAAGTGAAAGAGATCGAGTCGCAGTACACCTCCGGTCTGGTGACCCAAGGCGAGCGTTACAACAAGGTCGTCGACATTTGGGGCCGCGCAGGTGATGCCGTGGCCAAGGCAATGATGACGCAACTTGGCGTCGAAAAAGTCATCGATCGCCACGGCAAGGAGGTTGTTCAGGAATCGTTCAACTCGATTTACATGATGGCTGACTCGGGTGCGCGCGGCTCTGCAGCCCAGATTCGACAGCTGGCCGGGATGCGCGGATTGATGGCAAAACCGGACGGTTCAATTATTGAAACACCGATTACCGCCAATTTCCGCGAAGGCCTGAACATGCTTCAGTACTTCATCTCGACCCACGGCGCGCGAAAGGGCCTGGCCGACACCGCCCTGAAAACGGCAAACTCCGGCTATCTGACGCGTCGCCTGGTAGACGTGACTCAAGATTTGGTCGTGGTTGAAGACGATTGCGGCACTAAAAATGGCCTGGTAGTGAAGGCGCTGGTCGAAGGTGGTGAAGTGGTCGAGGCCTTGCGCGAGCGAATTCTGGGTCGTGTTGCCGCAAGCGACATCATCAATCCCGAAACGCAGGCAACCGTTTACGAAGCCGGCACCTTGCTGGTAGAAGACGTCGTTGACGAAATCGAAGCCTTGGGCATCGACGAAGTCAAAGTGCGCACACCGCTGACCTGTGAAACACGCTTCGGCTTGTGTGCTAAGTGCTATGGACGTGACCTTGGCCGCGGCTATATGGTCAATACCGGTGAAGCGGTTGGCGTGATCGCCGCCCAGTCGATTGGCGAGCCGGGCACTCAGCTCACCATGCGTACCTTCCACATCACACCGCTTCGATGCGCTATGTGACGAATGCCCGTAAGGATTTGATCGCAATCTCGCGCAATGGTGAAATCATCATTGCTGATGATAGTGGCCGCGAGCGTGAGCGTCAGAAAGTGCCTTATGGCGCAACCCTGATGGTGAACGATGGGGCCAAGATCAAAGCCGGTGCGGTTCTGGCAACGTGGGACCCGCACACCCGCCCGATCATTACTGAGTACGCAGGACGCGTGCGCTTCGAAAATATCGAAGAGGGGGTCACGGTCGCCAAGCAACTGGATGACATCACTGGACTGTCCACTCTGGTGGTAATCGATCCCAAGCGCAAAGCAAGCAGCGCAGGCAAAGGTCTGCGGCCACAGGTCAAGTTGCTGGACGAAGCGGGCAACGAGATCAAGATCGCGGGAATGGAGACCTTGGTGAACATCACGTTCCAGATCGGCTCCATTATCACGGTCAAGGACGGCCAGGACGTACTGGTCGGCGACGTGCTGGCGCGTATTCCGCAAGAGTCCTCAAAAACGCGTGACATTACCGGCGGTCTGCCCCGTGTGGCTGAGTTGTTTGAGGCTCGGATACCTAAAGATGCTGGCATCTTGGCAGAAGTGACCGGCACGGTTTCCTTCGGTAAGGACACCAAAGGCAAACAACGCCTCGTCATTACCGAGGTGGATGGTGTCGCGCATGAATATCTGATCACGAAGGAAAAGCACGTAACTGCGCATGACGGTCAGGTTGTTCAGAAAGGCGAAATGATCGTCGAAGGGTCTTTTGACCCACACGATATTCTTCGACTCAAAGGCGTGGAAACACTCGCCCGCTACATCACCGACGAAGTGCAGGATGTGTACCGCCTGCAGGGCGTGAAGATCAACGACAAGCACATCGAGGTCATTGTGCGTCAGATGCTGCGTCGTGTGGTCGTGGTTGATCCAGGCAGTACCGGACTCATCCCCGGCGAACAGGTCGAGCGTTCAGAGGTGCTGCAAATGAACGACGAAATGCTGGCAGGAGGCAAGGAGCCGGCTACTTACGATCCTGTCCTGCTAGGGATTACCAAGGCGTCGTTGTCAACTGACTCGTTTATTTCAGCGGCTTCCTTCCAGGAAACCACCCGGGTGCTGACCGAAGCCGCAATCATGGGCAAGCGGGACGAGTTGCGTGGCTTGAAAGAAAACGTCATTGTCGGACGATTGATTCCAGCAGGTACCGGCCTTGCTTACCACTCGACTCGCCGTCGTCAGGCAGCAGGCGAGGACATAGGTGCGGCCCATCTGATCATGGGCGGCGAAGAGGCTTCCACAGAGAATCAGGAAGTGGCTTGACAGGGGGTACGCTCTCCAATAGAATCACGCGTCTTTTTCCGGTCACATGTTACGGTCGGAAAGTGCAGGAAATAAATATGGGACGGCGCTGCTTGAAAAAGCAGTCAGTGCCGTCCCGCTTGTTTTAGTAATTGAATGCTCACCTTAATTTTTCGGAATTTTTTACATGCCAACCATTAACCAGCTGATCCGCAAGCCGCGTCAAGCGCCGGTGGAAAAAAGCAAGGTCCCGGCCTTGAAGGCTTGCCCGCAACGTCGTGGCGTGTGTACCCG
>NCHD01000105.1 GCA_002257045.1 Hydrogenophilales bacterium 16-61-112
ACAGGCACGCATCACATCACGCGCGACCTGCCGATCGACTTCCGCCATCAAGCCGAGGCCCTCAGCCATGTCCACAAAGTCCCGGGCTTCGATGATTTCTCCTGAAGCCGTCGCGATGCGTGCCAGTGCCTCGTCGGCAACCACCCGTCCATTTTGCAGATCAACAATGTTTTGTACGGCATATCTGACGCGGTTATCCACCAGCGCCTGCCGCAACAGCCCACAGCTCCATGGCATTGTGTGGTCTGCGGGGGTGGCGACCCGTATTTGATTGCGGCCGTTCGCCTTGGCCAGATACAAGGCCTGGTCGATGCCTTCCAGCAGCGGCGCGAGATCCGAATCGTTGGTGCCACAGGAAACCACCCCTGCTGAAAAGCTCAGCGCGATATTGCCTATGCTGGTTTGCACCGGCTCGGTCCGGGACTGGTGGATCAAGCGATTCATGATATTGACTGCGTCGTCGGTGGTGCTGCCATGCAACACGAACAGAAACTCTTCGCCCCCCCAACGCGCAGCCCAGTCTCCCTCGCGCAACCCGGCCTGAAACCGGCTTGCCATGATCCTGAGCACCTCATCTCCCACCGCATGGCCATAGCGATCATTGACCATCTTGAAGTGATCGATATCCAACAGCACCAGCGCAAAACCCTGGCCGTCGCGCGCAACCCGCGCCTTTTCATGTTTCAAGCGCTCTTCCGCGGCGCGCCGATTTGGCAAGTCGGTCAACGTATCGGTCGATGCAATCCGCTCAAGCCGCGCCTTTTGGGCCAACTGGTGAAGCGCAGTGCCGAGCCAGTCAGCAACCATTCCCATGTAAGCGATATCGATGTCATCGGGAGGCGTTTCGCGGCGCCGACGCAAAAAGGCCAGTACCCAGCCAGCTTCATCGCCGACCGATACGGGCAAGCCCGAATAGGTGTGCACGCCCAACTGCTTGACCAGCGCGTCATCGGCATACGTCGGGTGTTGTCGCAAGTCGGCGATATGGCTGGATTCGCGCGTCAAGTGAACGCCCTGACTCAACGCCGTTTTCTCCATCCATCGGGAGGATGCGGGGACCGCCTCCAGACGATCGATGGCGTAACACGTGACGCTGTTGTCGCTGAAATCCTCCAGCACCACCAGATCCATATCCAGTTCGCACACCGCCATGTCCAGCATGGCGACGACGCGCTCGGCATCCCCAAGACCCGGCTGCACGGACAGTTTCCACAACGCATTCAGACGCTCAATGTGGACGTCGCCCGAATCAGCGATCAGACCAGGGGGTTCCGTTTGGGTAGCTGATGGCATCGAAAGCCTTACGGCAGATAACAGCCCGGCATTCTAGCCTCAGCGCAGGCTAAAGTGCGACTGCACGCAAGCGCTCTGCAGCCTGTTCTGGATTGATCGTGTTAACGAACAGGCCCGACCCCAGTTCAAAACCGGTCGGAATCGAGGTGCGTGGACAAATTTCAATATGCCAGTGGTAGCTATGCGCATGCGCGCTCTGCTGCCCGTCATGCGGCACCGTATGCAGGAAGAAATTGTATTGCGCGCCGCCGATCACTGCATCCAGCCGGGCCATGGTGCGTTTTACCACCCGCGCCAGGTCCGCCCTGTCCTCGCCCTGCATATCCAGAAAGTCGGACTGATGGCTGAGCGGCAAAATATGGACCTCCCATTCATAGCGACTGGCAAACGGCTTGATGGCAATGAACTTTTCTCCCCGCTCAACAACATATTGACCGACACTGATCTTGCGCCGAACTGCGCCCGATGCCCGATCGTAGATCGTCGCTTCAAAGGTCAGTGCTTCGTCGATCAGGGCGCAGAAAATGCAGTAATGATGCTTGGCATAGTGCGCCGCACTGTTCGTCACCTCGGCATCGACGTTGACCGGCACCACGGGCATCGCGATCACCTGGCTATGCGTATGCGGGATCGAGGCCCCTGCCGCCGGCCCGAAGTTCTTGAAGACCAGTACGTATTTCAGGCGGTCGTCGGACTCGAACAACTGGCGCATTCGCGTCTGGTACACGCCGAACAAGGCTGCCAGATGCGGCTCGGCCATCTCGTGAACCGCAATGCCGTGCGCATCATGATCGATGATGACCTCGTGCCGCCCATAGCCGTCAATGGTCTGCTGCAGGCCGAAATTGAAGCCCGCTTGAGCCCGATCATCGCCCAACACGGGATAGAGGTTCTCGACAATGCGGATGTGCCAGCCTCCCGCATCGGGCCAGGTCATGATCTGCGGCGGCGTCTTGTGTTCGTTGCCCCGGCAGAACGGACAGGTCTCCACATGCTTTCGGGTATCGCGGGGGGCCAGTTCCTCTGCCTTTTTCGGGCGCATGCTTCGCGCTGTGGCGACAAGAACCGATTCACTCGGCACAATCGGGTTGATACGGATTTCGCGGACATCGTTCGTGTCGGCTGGGGTCTCGGGCATGGTATTTCCTCCGCCCGCAAGCATAAATCAGCCATAAAACCACATCGGTTCATTTTGCTTATGGCCCCACTCACAGGTTTTATCCCCCCGCCGATCAGGGACTTGCGTTGACGTAGCCCCGGTCGGCGCCGACAATGTGCGATCTTTGCCGCAACTCTGGAGCTATCCCATGGACAACGAAAAAGCCCTGCATGACGAACAGCGCTTGATGCGCATGATGCGCAAGACACTGACCGCCATCGTCCGCGACACCGCACCTCGAAACGGCAGACCCAGCCCGTTGTCAGAAGCAACCGTACTCAACATCAAGGATTGTCTGATGGTGATTTCCGGCCGCGAGACCGAGCTCTCCCAACTGACCGGCCGAACCCTTGACGAGCGTCCACACTTTACTGACGAAAAGCCGAACACCCACGCTGTCAAGATCAGCAGCATTCCAAAAAAGACGCACTGAACCCACATCCAACCTGGCCGACCACGCATGCCTCAATCCACCAGCCTGTTTACCGATGTCGAGTCAAAAGTCGTCGGAACGTCCGCGGTGGTGATTTACTCTCCTGCAGGCAAAAAACGTAACCGTTTCCCCGAAGGCGTGGTTGAGGTGTACCCCAGCGAAACCGAGGCCCTGGCACACGCTGATCCCGCCAAAAGTCGCCATGCCGCTCTGGCAAGTGGCCCCTCTCGCTCGTCGGAGGGCTTCAAGCTGTTCTATCTGGTGCGCTGGCTGGAAGATTGAGCGGGCCGTTCCGGGCATGCCGATGTCCCGCCTGTAGCCCCCTCAGGCGCAAACAAAAAGTCAGCTACGCAGGTCAACCTGCACCGTACACCTTGCGCCGCACCCGCTTCTTGCGCCGCATCCGGGTGGCTTCGCTCTCGGTCAATGGCGCACGCGCCTT
Organism: Hydrogenophilales bacterium 16-61-112; assembly: GCA_002257045.1. GTDB lineage: Bacteria > Pseudomonadota > Gammaproteobacteria > Burkholderiales > Thiobacillaceae > Thiobacillus. Next base: position 3,328 of record NCHD01000105.1, read on the forward strand.
GCCTTCATATGGATTCTTGCCAGTGTCTTCCTTGACCTGTATGCGTAGCGGCGTGCCCTGCAGCTTGAACGCCTTGCGAAAGCTGCTTTCCAGATAGCGCTTGTAGTCGTCGCGCAGTCCTTCCAGCGCGTTGCCGTGCAGGATGATCACGGGTGGATTCTTGCCGCCCTGGTGCGCATAGCGCGGTTTCGGACGGAACAGGCCGGATTTGGGTGGCGCATGCTGTTCCACCGCCATTTCCAGAACGCGCGTGAGCTTGGGCGTGGACAGCTTGATGAAAGCCGCAGCATGCGCGGCCTCGACGTCCTTCAGCAGAGTGTCGAGACCCTTGGATTTCAATGCAGAGATGTAATTGAAGCGCGCGAAATCAAGGAAGGCCAGCTTGCGCCCGATATCGCGCTTGATATCGTCACGCTGATCGGGCGACAGACCGTCCCATTTGTTGACCGCCACCACCAGCGCCCGTCCCGCTTCCAGAATAAACCCGGCCAGGTGTGCATCCTGATCGGAAATGTTTTCACGCGCGTCGAGCACCAGTACCACCACGTTGGCATCTTCGATGGCTTGCAGCGTTTTGATGACGGAGAACTTTTCTACCGTCTCGAACACTTTGCCCTTACGCCGAACGCCAGCCGTATCGATCAGGGTGAACGGCTTGCCGTCACGCTCGAAATCGACATAAATCGAATCGCGCGTGGTGCCGGGCTGGTCGAACGCAATCACGCGTTCCTCGCCCACCAGCGCATTGACCAGCGTCGACTTCCCGACGTTGGGGCGTCCCACCAGAGCGATTTTCGGAATGCCGAAATCGTCGGTTTTTTCTTCGTCGACAGGAAACGGCTCCAGCGCAAGATTGACCAGATCCGTAATGCCATCCCCGTGCGCGCCGGAAATCGCCAACGGCTCACCGAGCGCAAGTTCATGAAACTCGGCGGTAATCACGGCCGGATTCATGCCTTCGGCCTTGTTCACTGCAAGCCATACTGGACACGCGGCGCGACGCAATCGATCCGCAATCACCTTGTCCTGTACGGTGACGCCATTTCGCGCATCGACCATGAAAATGACGGCGTCTGCCTCGTCAATCGCCTGCAGGGTCTGGCGTGCCATTTCGGCCATGATGCCGTCCTTGGCGACCGGCTCGAGGCCACCGGTATCCACCACCAGATACGGCTTGTCGCCGCCTCGGCGCCGGTATCGTAGAAATGATTAATCGAACTTGAAAGCAGTCACGCTTCCCTTGCTGGTCTGCACGGCGAACCCGGGGCCGATATCGACCGGTGCAGTACGCACGCGGCTATCCACTTTGGCGCGTGCAATGAAACTGCCATCTTCGGCCGACAACACATGGACATAGCCTTCGCCGTCCGCCACCACCACCCAGGCATCCAGCGCCAGCGGCGCGGTGATCTGTCGGCGTGCCAGCTTGTCCTGCTTCCAGCCTGCGCGACCGCTGCTTTTGTCGTAAGCAGTCACGGTGTCTTTGTCGTCGCTGACATAAACATTGCGATCGTCCATCGCCAGGCCGCTATTGCTGGACGTCTCGCGTGCCCACAGCGGTGCACCGGAAGCACGATCGAAGCAGGCCACGCGGCCCTGGTAGGCCACTGCGCAGACCTGACGCTCATCGACCACGGGATTGCCCATCACATCGGCCACGCGTTCGAGTTCAGTCGCGCCACGCGGCAAAGCCACCGTTGCTTCCCAGAGTTGCGCGCCATTCGTGGCATTCAGCGCAACCAGTTTTCCCCCCGGAAATCCGGCATAAAGCACCTCGTCACGCACGACCATGCCGCCCGATCCGCGCAAGCTCAACACCGGGAGGGTTCGGGTATAGAGCCATTTGCGGCTGCCATCGGCGACAGCGAGTCCCTGCACCCGGCCATCACCCGTACGGACGATGACCGTATCAGCCTGCACCCGAATTTGACCGGTCACCTCGCTCGACAGGGTCGCCTTCCAGCGCTGTTGACCCGTCGCCTGATCAAGCGCCAGAAGTTCGCCCTTGCTCCCGCCTGCCAACACCAGACCCTGCCCCACGCCGGCCCCGGCCGACAGCTTTGCGGCTGACTTGACCTTCCAGTTGGTGCGGCCGTTCGATACGCCCAGGCTCACCACCTGGTCATACCCCGCTGCATACACGGCGTCGCCGTCAGCCTGGGGGCTGAACAAATAAGCTTGTGACTCCCCAGCGTCGGCTTTCCAGGCTTCGCTCAGTCTGGCAGACGCGGTGAATTCCACCAGAGGGGAGGACTTGGCCTTGGCGGGGCCCATGCCGAACCAGCCACCGACGGTGCTGCACCCCGACAAACCCAGCATCAGGCTGACTGCTATCAGATGTTTTCTCACTTGGCCGCTCCTCCCATTGCGTCGAGCTTCAACTCGACAATGCTGCGGTAGGGGTTGTCGTCGGCCATTTTACTGAACGCCGACTGGTAAGCCGCCCGAGCATCGGCCGGTTTGCCCTGCGCCAGCAGCACGTCGCCTTTCAAGTCGAGAAAACGAAACGCAAACGCATCGCTATGCACAGCTTCCAGGGTTTTCAGCGCGGCATCGTATTGCTTCTGGTCGAGCTGCACGCCGGCCAGCCGTAGCCGGGCCAGATCCTTGACTGCCGGTTCCTTGCTGTTGCTGGCAGCCCATTCCAGCTGGGTTTGTGCACTCTTCAGGTCCTTGTTCACCACATTGAGCTTGGCCAGCAATAACGCTGCGCGCGGAGCAAAGGCCGTATCCTGGTATTTATCGATCAGCATGGCGCCTGCCGCACGCGCGCCCTTGGTGTCGTTGGCTGCCAGCGACTGGGTCAGGTTCTGATACACGCTGGCAGCCTCCAGACTTTGCGTCATCGTGCGGTTCTGCCAGTAACGCCAGCCCGCTCCGGCGGCGACAATGATCGCCAGTGTCAGCATCGCCACGCTGCCCCAGCGTTTCCACCAGGCCTTCAGGGAATCCAGTTGTTCCTGCTCGTCCAGATCGTAAGTTGCCATTTTGTATGCCTTATATAAATTGATGCTGTGTTCAGACAGTCAGCGCTGCAAGTATTCGATTGCCAGCTTGAGTTCGACCCGGGTTTGCTCGACGGTATCACGCAGCGGTTTGAGGGTGACCTGCTGCGCTGCCGCTTCGTCGTCGCCGATGATCAGCGCGTAACGCGCACGACTGGCATCGGCTTTTTTCATTTGCGACTTGAAACTCCCGCCGCCGCAATGCAGCACGGTCTCGAGCCCCGCTGCGCGCAACGCAGACGCAACTTTCCATGCATAGGCCTGCGCGGCTTCGCCGGCGTGAACGATGTACGCATCGGGCACCGACACCGCCAGCTTGACGCTGCCGGTCTCGATCAGCGACAGCAAGCGCTCGATGCCCATTGCAAACCCGGCTGCAGGCGCGGGCTTGCCACCCAGTTGTTCGATCAGGCCATCGTAACGCCCTCCTGCACAGACGGTACCCTGCGCGCCCAGCTGATCCGTCACCCACTCGAACACGGTGCGGTTGTAGTAATCAAGACCCCGAACCAGGCGCGGGTTGATTTCGTAGGCGATGCCGTTATCGAGCAAAATTGCCTGCAATGCCGAAAAGTGCGCCAGCGCAGCTTCATCGAGTTCGTCCATCAGTTTGGGCGCGGCGTCGTTAAGCGCTTGCATGGCCGGATTTTTACTGTCCAGGATACGCA
>NCHD01000203.1:0-836 GCA_002257045.1 Hydrogenophilales bacterium 16-61-112
TTCGCACACATTGCGGCACGATTCGAACAAATCGAACTGTCCCACTGGACGGCCGTTGTGTTTGCATGGCTTGCCGATTATGACGGGATCGATCGATGCCATTTTGAAGACGAAGAGGAATCCCCAGCCCATGAGGTGCTTCATTGCATCTCCGAACTGGAGCATGGGACTACAGACTACGAAGTAGCCCACGCGCTATCTCATCTTAAATTCCTTACTTGGCATGTTCCCCATCCCAAAACCGCGGAGCGCTGGGATCCGCTCTCACTATCCCTCAGTGATTTCATCGGCGGGGACTTATTGCCCAATTGCTGGAAATGGGAAGGGACTTTCCCGTCTTCACCCGTAATTGCCTCATGGCTCATCGAACAGCTCCCACACCGCTGATGTCCGGTAATTGGCTGCTCATTGCCGCTGGAGCCTTGGGAGTAGGCGGTGTATGGGTTGTTTGGCGTTTTGCCCTCCAAACCGACCATGCGGCGCCCGACCATTCAACGACATGCGGTAGCGATTCTGGGGCAGCCAACCATATCAAGGTTCTCCCTGGCAAAGCCGTCCTGGATCAACTCAACCTTCAAGCCCTGGTCGACGGATGTCGTGACCGCATGGGATTCGACTACACCCTGTTCCATCAAGACTGCATGCCCGTCATCGAGCGGGCTGCGGAATGGACTCAACTGCTACCCGCCTCGGAATCACACCATCACGCGCAGCCCGGCGGTCTCATGACCCATATTATGGAGTCGGCAGCACACGCGCTACGCTTCCGGCAGGGCTATCTGCTTCCGGTCGGAGCAGCCCCCGAGGAAATCCCGGCTCGCAAGCACCGCTGGACT
>NCHD01000203.1:842-1462 GCA_002257045.1 Hydrogenophilales bacterium 16-61-112
CATGACCCATATGATGGAGTCGGCAGCACACGCGCTACGCTTCCGGCAGGGCTATCTGCTTCCGGTCGGAGCAGCCCCCGAGGAAATCCCGGCTCGCAAACACCGTTGGACTTACGCGGTGTTCCTTGCCGCGCTTCTGCATGACATTGGAAGGCCTATGGCCGATATCAATGTCCAAGTTCTCCGATCGAGAAAACCCTCTGGCAAGTGGCAGCCTCTTGCGGGCTCGATGCTGGATCAGGGGTTGACGCATTACACGTTGAATTTCGAGATCACGCGGGATTACGATCTGCACAAGAAACTGCCCATCGTGCTGTTCCAGCGGCTCGTCCCTTCCCATGTTCTCGCTTGGCTTGCCGATGACGTACAGCTCATGGGCGATTTGACGAGCTACCTTTCGGGGGACGATCAAGACAAGGGTGTGCTGCGAGAAATCGTCACACGCGCCGACTCCGAGTCGGTCAAGAACAACCTGATGCAAGGACCGCGCACCCGCTTTGCTTCCGCCCGGTCGGTGCCACTGATCGAACGCCTGATGCAAGCCTTGCGCCTGATGCTGGAAGAAGGGCGACTGAGCTTGAATAGGGCGGGGTCCCATGGTTGGGTTTACGACGGAAAAA
>NCHD01000204.1 GCA_002257045.1 Hydrogenophilales bacterium 16-61-112
CAAAAAATCCTCCCACGTGATGGTTGGCTTGAAATATTCCGTGGTGAAGCCGCTGGCGATGTCGCTGCTGTTCCTGATGAAGGTGATAGTCCCGAAGAGCGAAATGTACAGTTCGATTTCTTCATTGGAATACCCGCCCGCACGTTCAAGGGCGTCGTAAACGAGGTTGAAATCCGATTTCAGTACCGGATTCCCCGCACTGTCCAGGCAAAGCGCGGCATTCACGGTGCATGCCGCGTCGTAGGCGGCCTTCGTGTTCGCCGGACTGGTTTGAGTATCTTCCTTGGCATTGAAGAACGATCCATAGGAGCCGGTGAGCGCCGAGCCGAAGACCTGGGCACGCTGCTCCATATCCATGTTCCGGGTATCCGGCGTGGTACCGACATACTGTTTGATCGCCTGGCAACTGCCGATTTGGAACTGGTTGAGCTGATTCATCGTCTTCGACAGATCGGTCAGCAGCCCATCGATCTCGGGAGCCATGGTTTTGAGGGCAAGCTGGAAGAAGTAGCCCAAGCTGGAAGAAGTAGCCCACGGCGTTCTGCCCGATGTTTCGCAGCGCATTAACGAACGCATCCATGTTAACGAAGCCATAGGCTCCGAGCCAGGCGTCGATCCCGCCACAGCCCGCTTTGTAGCCTGGCGGGGAGAAACTGAAGAGACTGGTGGCGCGCTGCGGCGCGCGGTAAGAAAATCCTCCCAGCGCCATTGTCGTTTGTCCCTGCGACTCATACACAGCAGAAGGCGTGACATTCATCGCCGCCCCTGCGGAATTAAAGTAGTCGTTCATCCAGTCAGACCCGGCTGCGATCGAGGTCGTGGCAGGAACGGTCAGTCCCAGGCTCAGGGCCAGCATGAGGGAGACGGGCTTCAGACGTGTGCTGATTTTCATGATGGACTCCTTGTTCAGAACTCTTGGCCAGGCTGCGTGCGGGTCAACACGCGGATCCGCTCGACAATTTCATCAATCGCCAGCGCGCCGCTTCCGATCGGCACGGCCTGCCGGGTTTCTCGATGAACCAGAAACAGCGCGGGCACCATC
>NCHD01000106.1 GCA_002257045.1 Hydrogenophilales bacterium 16-61-112
AATCGTCATCAGCGCGGTTTCCTTCAGCGCGGTTTCGGAGATGGCCATGGTGCCGGACAGCGAATGCAGGATGCCGACCTTGATGGTATCGGCGGCGAGCGCCGTCATGCTGGCCAGGCCCGACAGGGTCATCAGGCTGGAGAGGACAGTCATTTTCAGAAAATTACGACGGGTTTTCATGGTGAACTCCTGTGTGAAACAAAGGGAAAGGGCAATCAAGATTCAAAGCGTCGACGCCGGGCGCAGCGCCCGGCGTCGACATCAGAACTGGACCTGCAGCGCGACGCTGATTGCGCTCACATCGCTCGCACCGGTCACGTCCGTGTTCGAGTAAACCGTGCTCACCTGGGCGTTGTAACCGTCGATGATGTAGTTCACGCCGACGTCGTAACGCTTGGTGTCGATGTCGTCGTCGGGGCTGAATTTCTGGTAGCGGACAAACGGCTGGAACTGCCCCCAACCCACCTTCTGGTCGAAGATGTAACCCACGCCGGCGGAGTACGCCCTGCCCTGTTCGCTGAGGAAGACATCGCTGGTGTCGTAGTCGTAACCCGCCGCCTCGATCGACAGCGCGCCCGGGCCCACGCCTTTTTTCTCCAGCAGGAAGTCGATGCTGTATGAGGAATAGTCACCCGTTGCCGTGGTCGAGAACGCCCCGTTCTTTTGGGCGCGGCCGGCAACGCCGATGGCCAGGATGTCCTTGCCGCCCAGGTAGTTGCCGGTGCCGTAGTAGCCCGGCTCGGCGTCCCAGAAATCCATCTGCACCCGCCCGGCATACATCAGGCCGTCCGAGCCGGTGCGCGTTCCCACCGTCACCGGCGCGATCTGGAATGCGGTATTGCCCTCGAACGCGCCAAACGAGTAGGCCAGCTTGCCGCCCATCAGGCTGCCAACCACCGCGACGCCGTCGTCACGCCCGATATAGCCACCGTTGTAGCCGTAGCGCGACGCGATGCCCGCCCAGTAGCCGCCGCCCAGCGAGTAGTAAGGGCCGGCCATGTTGGCGCGGTCGCTGGGCGACAGGAAACGGCCCGCCCAGATCGCCAGCTCGGGCGTGATCGCAAACTGGACGTTGGCATCGATGGCCTGGAAGCCCTGGCCGGCGATATCCTTTTCGGTGTTGAGCATGCCCTTGATGTGCTTGTTGAGAGATCCCGACAAATAGATGCGGGCGCTGTCCAGACTGAAGTTCTGCGAATTGGACGTGCCGTTGGGCGCGCCGTTTTCGACGCTACTGAAACTGCCGCGCATGCCGAAGCCGACGCTGATGGATTTATCCTCACCAAAGGTGATCGTGCCGCCCGCATGGGCGCTCATGGCAGGCAGCATGACCGCCGCAGCGATAGCCGACAGCAGATGGCCCTGTTTGAATGCAAATGTCATTTCAACTCCCCGTTGGTTAAAAATTTCGCCAGCCGACCTGCAGCGCCGACCGCACCTTGACCGCCCGAAAACGCATTCAGATTTTGAACACGGTCTCAGGTTATCGAGGGCCCATGGGGAGGGAAATAAGTTATCTAACGTAGTCGCTCAAGTGAGTGATTCATCAATCGGATGTTAGATTTTCGGCATCGAAACCCGATCCCGAAAGCGCTCATGAACACGATGCCGAATCTCACCCGAAACCGTCTCCTGCACAGCGGCGGCAGCCTGCTGCTGGCCGCGCTGCTGATGAGTGGCTGCGGCGAACTGGCCTACAAGCGCGGCGCCAGCGCGGTCGATCTGGAAGCCGCAAAAAAATCCTGTCAGGCGAACGCGGACGATGCGGCAGCGGTGGAAAAATGCATGTCCGACAAGGGATGGGCCATTCAGAGTCTGGACAATATGGAGCCGCTGGATGATGCCGACCCGGTGATCGAAGCCAGCGCCCTGCCCAGCAACCAGCGAATCGAAAATGCAGCCAGTGCTCCATCAGCCGGGCAAGCCGCTGCCACCCCCTTGTCCGCCGCAGCCCGCCCCGGAAAAACCTCCGACCCGCTCGACCGTTTCAAGGTCATCTCATGGTGGAAAACCGGCAGCGGCGCAGCCAGCCTGCAAGCCGATACCGACACCTGCGTGGCCCGCCTCGGCGAAGCCCATCGGCCCAATCCACAAACCCAAACCGCCACGCGCGGCCTGCTGCTGTGCATGAAGGAAATGGGCTGGAGCGGGTTGCGCGCGAAGTAGGGTTGGGCTGGCGTGTTCTTGAGGGTGTGGCGATCCGCATCTGGTAGGGTCAGGCTTGAGCTGGCGAAACATACAGATTGGCTTTTCCCGGAATCGACCCGCTTCGCCGGTCAGGTTGGCGTTGTCTGGCGGCAGCTTCTCGGCCGAAGCGGCCCGTGCTGATACTCCCGCATCACGTCAGCTTCATGGCCAAGAGCAGCCAGTGAACTTGGCCCCAAGTGACATGGAGGACACCATTCCACTATGAGATTCTCTCTCGATGGTTAGGGTAAAAAATCGGGCGCATAATCCGGCAGACCCCGTCTCCTTTTGCATAACGTAATAAAGAGACAGCCGGGCTAACATCCATAGAAAAATCAATACGGTAGACCGAGAAAATGCCTGTCTCTTTATTAAAAAACGTCCGGACTCATGGGTCTCTCTATTAACTGTTGGGCTTCTTAACATGAACCTATGCCGCGAATGCAAACAGCCCATGAACGCTGGTGCAACGCGTTGCCATCACTGCACCGCTCATCAGAATTGGTTCCGTTTTCTAAACAACGGCACGTTAATCGTTGGCCTTGTTTTGGCGCTGTTATCCATAATGGCGGCGCAACCAGTTGCCAGTTTTCTCGACTCGAAAAAGGCAGAGATTACCGTCTCAATTCTTGAAGGAGACTACTTGCATACGGTCTTCATGGTATCCAATACTGGTAGCCGTCCGGCTGGGTTACAGCAGGTCACCATAAATGCAAAAACGAAGGGCGGCTCGGGCACTTGGTACCTGCAGAGCGAACTCGACAAGAAATTACTTGAACCAGGAAATGCATACGTTCTAAATGCATCCAACGGTTCGGTAATCCCCGCTCCCATACCTCACGAAATCAACGCGGTTCTGTACGGAAGAAATATCAATCCGGAAACTTGTAATCTCGTTCTTGAGTTTGTCCAGATGAATGGAACAAAGGTATTTCAGGCAACGCCATTCCCGTGTTATCCAGTGGCCAATAACAGCAGAGACCCACTCGCAGATCCGCGAGGCCCAACCCATCCTTCCACCGGACCTGCCGCAAAGAGCGCGGCAGGCCGGTGAAGTCAGACGTTCGGCGTCTTCGCAGCGCAGGAGCAAATTGTGAATGCAGATGAATTCTTGGCCGATGCAAAGAAGCTGATTCTGATGTCTTGTGGAGACATTAGTGCGCAGATGAGCGAACTGGAGGTTATTCACGCAACGACATTTTTTTCACTCGGCGTTGAACGCCTGCTGAAGTTTGTCCTTGCAGAGATAAATCCCGTGTTCGTATTAACGAGCGGAGATTTTAAGAACGCCGCGCCATGCCTCTACAAGCACAAGTTCGTAAATGGCGATCAGCATGGCGTGACAGCGAGCAAGCCAGATACGGACGTCGTGTCCTTTAGGGTTGCAATGCAGCGAGCATTGATTTTCTCCGCTGGGGTAAAGGAGAACAGCCAACTATTGTTTTCGCTTGCGAACTATCGAGACATACTTGCCCATCGACCTCTGTCTGAGCTAGACGTCGTCAAGGCTATTCGCCTATTAACCAAGGACGGTTACAAGCTACTAAATGACATCTGTTCTGAGCGATCGCTATCGGTTCAAGAGTTTTTTGGCGCAGATCATGATCGACTCCGCGATCTAAGTCGCAAGATGCAAAACGAAGAAGATTTTTCGAAGGCAATGAAGGTTCGCCTCGAACAGCATGAGGCGCTCTGGCTCGCGAGGGCATCGCAACCCGAGTTCATAAAGCAGGCAAAGGACATAACCAAGTCTTTGCTCGCAAGCACTGGCCATGATTTCAGTTACGTTTCCTTTACATGCCCAGCGTGTGCTCAAGAAGCCGTCGCTCGGATTGAGCCAGACTACGATTACGACCCTGCGGAGAAAACATCCTACGTCACGGGAGTTTTTGTCGATAACATCAACTGCTATTTCTGCGGCTTAAAACTGCAAGACTATGAGGAGTTGAACTACGTCGACGCAAATTCGATATTTGAAGATGGGCGTGACCTTGTTTAGTGGTCATGGACGCCGAACCCATCATTCCACCGGACCTGCGCGAAAAGCCTCGCAGGCCGGTGAATTCAGACGTTGACGCTGTAGAAGAACCCCTTTTCAGCCGAATCATCGACCCAAAAAAACGGCGTGGATTTTTCCACGCCGTTTTTCATTTCTGCTGTGCAATTC
>NCHD01000107.1 GCA_002257045.1 Hydrogenophilales bacterium 16-61-112
AATCATCGAAGCCCGGGACTTTGTGGACATGGCTGAGGGCCTCGGCTTGATGGCGGAAGTCGATCGGCAGGTCGCGCGTGATGTGATGCGTGCCTGTGTGTCACGAATGGAGGCCGGGGGCTCACCCGATTTTTCGCATTTCGTTAATGTGTCCCCGCAGTTTTTGGCGCGGCGAGACCTGGTCGATGAACTGCTGAACCATGCCATGAATTTTTGCCAGAGCTGTAACGTGGCATTGGGGCCAGTCAAGCCCATCGTGCTTGAATTGACGGAGCGTCAACACATCGTCAGCCTGGAAAAACTGCGCGCCGATTTACAGCCCTTCATTGAATTTGGGTTTCGTTTGGCGCTGGACGATTTTGGGAGCGGATACTCGTCCTATCTCTATCTGGCGAATCTGCCGGTGGGCTTCCTCAAAATCGAGGGCTGGCTGGTGCAGAACATGCAAAAAGATCGCAAGGTGGCCGGGATTGTCGAAAGCCTTGCGAGTTTTGCGCGAAAAGAAGGCGTGCTGACGGTAGCCGAGCATGTTGAAGATGCAGAAACAGCCCGCATATTGCGTGACATGGGCGTGGACTTCGGTCAGGGGTGGTATTTCGGGCGTCCCCAACTGGTTTGAAGAAAGTGTGCGTAATGGAGGGCAAGAAGTTGGATCAAAAAGGAATTCCGGTTGTTTGATCGGCACCAGGGCGGTGAACGCGTCATTCTGGTGGCACTTGATTTTGGCACCCCGGACTTTTCTGAAGGCCTGGCTGAATTGCGCCTGCTGGCGAGCGGTGCGGGCCTTGAAATTCTCGGCGAAGTGCAAGGAAAGCGCAGCCGTCCGGATGCAGCGCTGTTTGTCGGAAGCGGAAAAGCCGACGAAGTTGCAGCAATGGTCGCAGCCACCGAGGCAGAGGTGGTGGTGTTCAATCACGAACTGTCGCCCGCGCAGGAGCGCAATCTGGAGCGTCGACTGCAGTGCCGTGTGATTGATCGAACCAGTCTGATTCTCGATATTTTTGCCAGCCGGGCGAAAAGTGCAGAAGGCAAGCTGCAGGTCGAGTTGGCGCAGTTGCAGCACTTGTCAACGCGGCTGGTGCGCGGTTGGACTCACCTCGAACGCCAGCGGGGCGGAGTGGGCATGCGTGGACCGGGCGAAAAGCAGTTGGAAACCGACCGCCGCCTGCTTGGCGTCAGGGTCAAGGCGCTTCGTGAGCGGCTTGCCAAACTGGGTAAGCAGCGCCGCACCCAGCGGCGTTCGCGCGACCGGCAGCGGGTACTGTCTGTCGCGCTGGTCGGATATACCAATGCCGGAAAGTCGACCTTGTTCAATGCCTTGACGCGTTCAGGGGCCTATGCCGCCGACCAGTTGTTCGCCACGCTCGATACCACGACGCGCAAGATATATCTGCCGGAGTTTGGCGAGGTGGTTCTGTCCGATACCGTGGGTTTTATCACGCGGCTGCCACATGATCTGGTCGCCGCGTTCCGGGCCACGCTTGAAGCAACTGCCGAAGCTGATTTGCTGCTGCATGTGATTGATTCCGCCAGTCCAGGGCGCGAGCGGCAAATCGAGGCCGTTGAAACGGTGCTGGCCGAAATTGGCGCCGATAAGGTTCCCCAGCTTCGCGTCTACAACAAGCTTGATTTGACGGGCGTTGCGCCGGGAGTCGGGCGCGATGAATATGGTAGACTTCAAAGCGTTTACGTGTCCGCACAGACGGGTGCAGGACTTGAACTTTTACGCGATGCGCTGTCTGAAATGCTGGCAGTGAATTGTGTTCGGGACGAAATCACTGCATCGTACGACACTGCTTCATCCCCCTAGCTCACTCTACATAAAGTAATCAATATGGCCTGGAACGACCCGCAATGGGGCAATAAAGGAAGTGGCAACAAAAACAGTGGCCCACCGGATCTGGATGAGATGTGGCGGCGCGTAAACGAGCGTCTGAATGGCTTGTTTGGTGGCAAGCCGAAGGGCGAGGGGCCAAATGGCGAATCGCCTGATGCGTTGCCGGGCGCCGGCAACCTGGTCGGGTTGTTGTTAGGCCTGGTCGTGCTGGTATGGCTCGCGAGCGGTTTCTACATCGTCGACACCGGCCAGCGCGGCGTGGTATTACGTTTTGGCAAGTACATTGAAACCACCGGGGATGGACCGCACTGGCATTTGCCGTGGCCGATCGAATCGCGCAAAGTGGTCAACGTTGATCAGGTGCGTACGGTAGAAATAGGTTATCGCAGCAACGTCAAGAACGAGATGCTGCGGGAATCCCTGATGCTCACCGATGACGAAAACATCGTCGATTTACAGTTCGCGGTGCAGTACCTCATCAAAGACCCCAAGGATTTCCTGTTTGTCGACCGGGCACCCGAAGAAACCGTACGTCAGGTGGCTGAAAGCGCGATGCGCGAAATCGTCGGACGCAACAAGATGGACTTCGTGCTTTACGAGGGGCGTGCCGATATCGCGGCGCGCGCCAGATCGCTGACCCAGTTGATTCTTGACCGCTACAGGACAGGCATCACGATCAGTCAGCTGACATTGCAGAATATCCAGCCGCCCGAGCAGGTTCAGTCTGCATTCGACGATGCGGTAAAGGCCGGGCAGGATCGTGAGCGCCTGAAAAATGAAGCCGAAGCCTATGCCAACGACGTCGTGCCGCGTGCGCGCGGCTTTGCTTCACGCCTCAAGGAAGAGGCGCAGGGATACCAGCAGTCCGTGATTGCAAACGCCCAGGGCGAAGCCAATCGTTTTAGCCAGATTGTCACTCAATATGCAAAAGCGCCTCAGGTTACGCGCGAGCGGATTTATCTCGACACCATGCAAACCGTGATGAACAACACAACCAAAGTGCTTGTCGACCAGAAAGGCAACAGTTTGTTGTACTTGCCGCTCGACAAACTGCAGCAGATTGTCAGCCAGCCTTATGCCGGCGCGCCTGAGTCGCTGACAGCTTCGCCGGCGACGGCCGCCGTGCCGCCAGCCGCTGCAGACCCGCGCTCACGTGACGCCTTCCGCAGCCGCGATCGGGAGGACCGGCCATGAAAATTAATTTTGCGCCCGTCGTGATCGGCCTTGCCGTGGTGGCTGTCGTGCTGAGCGGCAGCATGTTTACTGTCAATCAGGCTCAAAATGCGCTGGTTTTCCAGCTCGGTGAGGTGGTCTCGGTGAAGCAGAAGCCGGGCCTGTATTTCAAGTTGCCACTGGTCCAGAATGTACGTTTTTTTGATACGCGCATTTTGACCCTTGACGACGCTGATCCCGAGAGCTTCATTACGGCGGAAAAGAAAAACGTGCTGGTTGACTCGTTCATTAAGTGGCGTGTTGTCAACGCCAAGCAATTCTATGTTTCGGTCGGCGGAGACGAGGGCCTTGCTGCGATTCGTCTGAAACAAACCGTGAACGATGGCTTGCGTGCCGAGTTTGGCAAACGATCGATCAATGACGTGGTTTCAGGCAAGCGCGAAGATGTCATGCGTACGATTCGAGTCAGCGCCGACCGTTTTGCGAGCACCTTGGGCGTGCAGGTCGTCGATGTGCGGATCAAGCGCGTCGAGCTGCCCTCGTCGGTTTCCGAAAACGTCTACCGCCGCATGGATGCCGAACGAAAGAAAGTGGCGAATGAACTGCGTTCGACCGGTGCAGCAGAGGCTGAGAAGATCAAGGCCGACGCTGACAAGCAAAAGGAAGTGATCGTCGCTGAGGCCTATCGGGATGCGCAAGGCGTCAAGGGCGAAGGCGATGCCAAGGCATCTGAGGTGTACGCAGCCGCTTATGGCAAGAACCCCGAGTTTTACGCGTTCTATCGTTCGATGCAGGCTTACCGTGAAAGCTTCAAGAACAAGAGCGATGTAATGGTGCTCGACCCCAGTGCGGACTTCTTCAAGTACATGAAGAATCCGCGCGCTGCCGGCGGTAAATGACAGGCCACAATTGGCTTGCTGCAATTGGCTTGTTGCTGGTGATTGAAGGATTGCTGCCATTTGCCGCCCCTGCTCTCTGGCGTGATGGCTTTCGCCGGATACTGGAGCTGGGCGATGGCCAATTGCGTTTTATCGGCGCTGCCTCGATGTTGGGCGGCGTTTTTTTGTTGATGATGCTGAATTGAATGGTTGTGCTGAAATGGCTGCTTGGTTGCTCCCTGAAAATGTAGAAGATGTTCTGCCGCCACAAGCCTGGCGTATGGAGGACATGCGGCGTGCGTTGCTCGACCTGTTCCGCTGCCGGGGTTACCAGCTGGTGATTCCGCCGTTGATGGAATATGTCGATTCGCTGTTGACCGGGGTGGGCGCAGATCTCGACCTCAAGACCTTCAAGCTGGTTGATCAGTTGACGACGCCCATCTGCTGACCGCCAATGCCGTGAATCGCCTGTGCTATGCGGGGAGCGTGCTGCATACCCAGCCGGATGGCTTTCACCGCTCGCGTGAGCCGATTCAGATCGGCGCTGAGTTGTATGGCGAACCCGGTGCTGAAGCCGATCTCGAAATCCTAACGCTGATGTTGCAAGGTTTGTCCGCCTGTGGCGTCAATACCCTGCAACTCGACATCGGTCATGTCGGGGTTTACCGTGCGCTTGCGCAAGAAGCGGGGTTGGATGGGGCGCTTGAACATCAGTTGTTCGGCGCGTTACAGGCCAAGGACAGCAGCACCGTTGCAGTGTTGACAGCCGGTCTGCCCGTGCCCTTGCGTGATGCCTTTGCTGCGCTGCCCAGGTTGTACGGGAATCGCAGCGTGCTGACCGAGGCGCGTGCATGCCTGCCGCAACTGCCAGCGGTGCAGGCCGCACTGGATACGCTGGAAGGACTCGATCGCGGCTTGGCAGGCATAGAGGCAGCGTATGACCTGGCCGAGTTGCGCGGCTACGGTTACCACAGCGGTGTGGTGTTTGCTGCGTATACGGGCGGGCGCAGCCATGCGATTGCTCAGGGCGGGCGCTACGATGAAGTAGGGCGGGTATTTGGCCGGGCGCGTCCGGCCACCGGTTTCAGTCTGGATTTACGTGAACTGGCGATTGCCAGTTCAGTTGCTTGATAAAGTGGCAGCACAAAAAAAGGGAGACCTCACAATGGCAGCAAAAAACGTCGTCGTCATCGGAACCCAGTGGGGCGATGAAGGCAAGGGGAAAATCGTTGACTGGCTGACAGACCGTGCCCAGGGCGTCGTTCGATTCCAGGGCGGGCACAACGCCGGCCACACGCTCGTCGTTGCGGGCAAGAAGACCGTTTTGCACCTGATCCCATCCGGCATTCTGCGTGACAATGTCACGTGCTACATCGGCAACGGCGTTGTGCTGTCGCCCACAGCATTGCTGGAAGAAATGGATATGCTGATTGCAGCGGGCGTTGATGTCGCCAGTCGCCTGAAACTCAGCGAAGCCTGCCCCCTCATCATGCCGCACCATGTGGCGCTTGATCAGGCGCGCGAGATCGCCAAGGGTGCCGGGAAGATTGGCACCACCGGTCGCGGCATAGGCCCGGCCTACGAAGACAAGGTTGCGCGACGTGCATTGCGCCTGCAGGACTTGTTCCATCGTGAACGCTTCGCCGCCAAGCTGGGCGAGGTGCTTGATCACCATAATTTCATGCTGAAAAACTACTATAAGGTTGATGTGGTTGATTTCAACCAGTCGCTCGACAGCATGATGGCCATGGCCGACCGCCTGAAGCCGATGGTCGCCGATGTGCCTCGCAGCCTGTACGAGGTCAACAAGGCGGGTGGCAACCTGCTATTTGAGGGCGCACAGGGCACTTTGCTCGACATTGACCACGGTACCTACCCGTTCGTCACTTCGTCCAACTGCACCGCTGGTGGCGCGTCTACGGGCTCAGGGGTGGGGCCGTCTGCCATGCACTACGTGCTAGGCATCACCAAGGCCTACACCACGCGCGTGGGCTCCGGACCTTTTCCGACCGAACTGTTCGACGATGTGGGGCAGTATCTCGGCGAAAAAGGCCATGAGTTTGGTGCCACGACCGGACGTGCACGCCGGTGCGGCTGGTTCGATGCAGCTGCGCTAAAGCGCTCGATCCAGATCAACGGTGTGTCGGGCCTGTGTGTGACCAAGCTTGATGTGCTGGATGGACTGGAAACCGTTCGCGTGTGCATCGGCTACAAGATCGATGGCGAGGTGTGCGACATCCTGCC
>NCHD01000108.1 GCA_002257045.1 Hydrogenophilales bacterium 16-61-112
ATCCAACTACCGCAACAACACCCACACCTATCGGCTGTAAATTGTTAAAGATCAATCGATTAACTCAACACTAACTGCTTGCTTCGTCGTTTCGAGAGGAGCGCATTATACAGAACTTCCTGAATACTGCAACACTTATTTCGAAACTTTTTTGCTTGCTGAGCTATTCGGCACTACATTTTCCTAAGCACGTTTTGCGTTGCGCTTCAAAGAGGTGCGCATTCTACAGAGCCAATCCGGCCCGTCAACACTTTAAGCAAAACTATTTTAAATAATTGTGACACGGGCAAAACGACGCTTTCCAACTTGAGCCACAACAGTGGCCCCCATTGACACGATTAGCCCTTTATCAGTGACGCGCTCTCCGTCAAGACGTACACCGCCTCCAGCAATCTGACGTATCGCATCTGAAGTACTGGAAACCAAACCCGCCTGCTTTAACAACAAAGGCACGGCCAAGCCACCATTTAAGCTGCTCAGGCTAACTTCCTGCATGTCTTCGGGCAATACACCCTTTTGAAAACGTGCCTCAAAATCAGCGAGCGCCTGTTGTGCAGCCTCCGCGCCATGGAAACGGTCCACAATCTCTCGCGCAAAGCCAACCTTGATGTTGCGCGGATTTCCCCCTTCAGCAACCTGCTGCTTCCATGACTCGACCGTCTGCGCCGACTCAAACGACAAAAGATCAATATAGCGCCACATCAACTCATCTGACACCGACATCAGCTTGCCGAAAATCTCCTGTGGCGGCTCATTAATACCGATGTAGTTGCCCAGTGATTTTGACATTTTGTTAACGCCATCCAATCCCTCCAGCAATGGCATCGTCAAAATGCTCTGAGGTGATTGACCATGCTGCTTTTGCAGTTCACGACCCATCAACAGATTAAATTTCTGGTCTGTTCCTCCCAACTCCACATCGGCTTTCAACGCAACGGAATCATAGCCCTGGATCAAAGGGTACAAAAACTCATGGATTGCGATCGGTTGCTGACTTGCATAGCGCTTATGAAAATCATCGCGCTCCAGCATTCGAGCAACAGTATGGGTTGCAGCCAGACGTATCATCCCGACCGAACCCAGTCCTTCCATCCATTCAGAATTAAATCTCACCTCGGTCAGCGACGGATCAAGGATTTTGAATACCTGATCCCGATAAGTCTGGGCATTCTCGATCACCGCCTCGCGCGTCAGGGGCGGTCTTGTCGTGTTTTTCCCTGTCGGGTCGCCAATCATTCCGGTGAAGTCACCTATCAGGAACACCACCTGATGACCCAAGAGCTGAAACTGCCGCAATTTGTTAAGCAGCACTGTGTGGCCCAGATGAAGATCAGGGGCGGTGGGATCAAACCCCGCCTTGATCCGAAGCGGGCGACCCAGTTTCAGCTTCTCGACCAGTTCAGACTCAACCAGCAACTCGTGTGCCCCACGTTTGATTTCCTGCAAAGCGCCCCGCATCAACTTCCCCTCTGTGACTGTCAAGTTTGCCCGCCCATGACCGTAAGAATTACATGCCATTTCGCTCCGCACAGCGCAAGCTGCTGTTTGGACTGACAAATCCCCCACTACATCCATGGTAGAATGGGGTTCGATTACGAAAGGGAACCGGTCAAATGCCGCTAACCAAACTGAGAATCTTAACCGATCGCATGACCGGGGCGGAACGCCGCTTCAGTCTGCGCACCTTGGTTACACTCTCTAGCTTGCCACTCTTTGGTGTTGTTGCCGCATTCGGCCTCACACCTGACACCAGTACGCTCGACACGGCTCCGGAAACCATTACCGAGGCCATCGCATTACCTGCGCTCACGACAGCCCGTAACGCCACTTTCGTTCGCGAAACCATTACGCAATCCGGCGATACCTTGTCCAGCGCCCTGTCGCGCATGAATATCGACGACCTTGAAATACAACGCTTGCTGTCTACCGACGCAGTTCATCAATTGTCTGCCAATGTCCGCCCCGGCAAACTCATTCAGGTCACCACAGCGCAGGATGGTCAGTTAATGACCATTCAGTTTCAACGCAACAACGCTTCTGATCTGATCGTCCGTCGACAGGGCGATGCCTTTGTAGCCGAAGAGGGTGACCAGGCGACTGAAACACGTGTCGTCATGCGCTCCGGTCGCGTCTTGTCCTCGCTGTATGGCGCGACCGATAGCGCCGGCATTCCCGACAAGATCGCCGACAAGATGGCGGAAACCCTGTCGACCAACGTGGACTTCCGCAACGACCTGCGTCGCGGGGATACCTTTTCAGTCGTCTACACCGTGAACTATCGTAATGGTGAGCCTGTTGGTGCTGGAAAACTGCTCGCAGCAGAGTTCGCCAATGCCGGAAAATCGCACCGCGCTGTCCTCTTCAGCGATCCATCCGGGCGTGAAGACTATTACACCCCCGAGGGTGAATCCTTGAAAAAAGGCTTTTTGCGGTCGCCTCTCGAGTTTTCCCGCGTAACGTCGAGCTTCAGCAACTCGCGCCAGCACCCGGTGTTCGGCTTCCACCGCGCACATACGGGCGTGGACTTCGGCGCCCCCACAGGCACACGCGTCAAGGCCACAGGTGACGCGACCGTCGCCTTTGCGGGACGCAAAGGCGGTTATGGCAATCTTGTGATTCTGCGCCATCAAAGCGGCTACGAAACTTATTACGCTCACCTTAGTGCATTTGCGCCCGGTATCCGCCCGGGCCGTGCAATTGGCCAGGGTGACGTCATTGCCTATGTCGGCTCGACGGGTGCCTCTACTGGGCCCCACCTGCACTACGAAGTGCGGATTAGCGGCAAGCCGTACAATCCGATGACCATTAAGCTGCCTGGTTCGGCCCCGCTGGACGTTGCTCAGCGTGCACGTTTCCTGCAGCAAACCGCCAGTTGGTCTGAAAAATTGGCAATGCTGCGCGGCACCAATCTGGCTGCGCTCGATTGAGCATGCTTACCGGGCACGATGCCGAACACTATGTCGGCCTCATGTCCGGCACCAGCCTTGATGGCGTCGATGCGGTTCTCGCAGAAATAAACTCCACCGGCCGAGCCCGGCTTGTTGATTCCCACTACCTCCCTTACTCCGACAGTCTGCGCTCGCAACTGTTGGCGCTACACACCCCCCAGACTGACGAAATCCATCTGGCCGCCTGCGCCGCCAACGATTTGGCACGCCTGTACGCACAGGCAACCACCGAGCTGTTGCATGCCTACCCTGCTGCAACCGTTCGTGCGATCGGGTGCCACGGGCAAACCCTGCGCCACCGCCCGGCTGACGGCTACACCCTGCAAATCGGCAACGCTGCCTTGTTGGCCGAACTCACCTGCATCACGGTCATTGCAGACTTCCGCAGCCGGGACATCGCCGCCGGAGGCCAGGGTGCGCCGCTGGTACCCGCTTTTCACGTTCAAATGCGACACCCTGCCATCCACCGCGTCATCGCCAACATCGGCGGCATCGCCAACATCAGCGACTTGCCACCCAACGGAATGGTTCGAGGCTGGGACACCGGCCCGGGCAACATGCTGCTTGACAGCTGGATCAAACGACACCAAGGCGAGCACTACGATCGCAATGGCACCTGGGCTGCCAGTGGAAGCCTACAGGCGAAGCTGCTGGATTTGATGCTGGGCCACCCATTCCTGAAATCCCCCCCACCCAAAAGCGCAGGCCGCGAGCAATTCAACATGGCCTGGCTGGACGCCCTACTGGACAGGGAAAATCTGTCATTCGCCCCCGCTGACGTGCAAGCTACCCTGCTTGAGTTCACCGCCATCAGCCTGTGCAACGCCGTAAAACAGGAATGCAGCGGAACGCAGGAAGTTTATGTTTGCGGGGGAGGCGCCCATAACGGTTTGTTGATGCAGCGCATCAGCGCCAATTTGCCCGGCATTCAGGTCATGAGCACAACCGCCCTCGGTATCGACCCGGACTGGGTCGAGGCGCTTGCCTTTGCTTGGCTTGCCCGACAAACCCTTCACCATGCGCCGGGCAACTTACCGTCTGTCACCGGCGCACGCGGCGAGCGGATACTGGGCGCGATCTATCCGGCCTGAGCATTTCTTCAATCGAAAAAAAAGGAGCCGAGGCTCCTTTTTTCATGTTCTGCAAATGTCTATGCAGAGAACGACGAACCACACCCGCAGGTAGTCGTTGCGTTTGGGTTCTTGATAACGAACTGTGCGCCTTCAAGGCCTTCCGAATAATCGATTTCAGCGCCGACCAGGTACTGGAAACTCATTGAGTCCACCAGCAAGGTCACACCGTTTTTAACCATCGCGGTGTCATCGGCATTTTGTGCCTCATCGAAAGTGAAGCCGTACTG
>NCHD01000109.1 GCA_002257045.1 Hydrogenophilales bacterium 16-61-112
CAGTTCCTGCAATTCGGCCTCGGGCACCAGCATCTGCCCGGCCAGCTTGACGCTGGACACGGTGTATTGCGGCCCTTCGGTCACGTTGATGGTGATGTAAATGCCCTGCTTGTCGGGCGAAATCGATACCTGGGTGGAGTCGACGTTGAATTCGAGGTAACCGCGATTGAGGTAGTACGAGCGCAGAATTTCGATGTCGCCACCCAGCCGCGCCTTCGAATACTGGTCGTTCTTGGTGTACCAGGTCAGCCAGCCGGGCGTGGTCGAGGTAATCTCGCCGAGCAGTTCTTTTTCGGAGAACGCCTTGTTGCCTACCAGGTTGATCTGCTGGATCCTGGCGCTTTCGCCTTCCACCACATCGAACTGCACCGCAACGCGGTTGCGTTCCAGCGGGGTCAGGGTCGTCTTGATTTCGACTGCGTATTTGCCACGGTTGTAATACTGGCGCTGCAATTCCTGTTCTGCCTTGTCGACCAGGGAACGATCGAGCACCTGGCCTTCTGCCAGCCCGGTCTGCTTGAGTCCGGCCTTGAGGTCGTCCTCGGAAAACTCCTTGATGCCGACCAGGGTGACTTTCGCAATGGAGGGGCGCTCTTCGACCGTGACGATCAGCACGCCATCGCGCGCCTCCAGTCGCACTTCCTTGAAGAATCCGGTTGCATACAGCGCCTTGATCGCGGCGGCCGATTTTTCGTCGGTCATCGTTTCGCCGACCTTGACAGGCAGGTAGCT
Source organism: Hydrogenophilales bacterium 16-61-112 (assembly GCA_002257045.1). Taxonomy (GTDB): domain Bacteria; phylum Pseudomonadota; class Gammaproteobacteria; order Burkholderiales; family Thiobacillaceae; genus Thiobacillus. Next base: position 733 of record NCHD01000109.1, read on the forward strand.
GAAAACGGTTCCGGCCTCGGTGCGCTGGATGCCTTCGACCCGGATATCCTTGACTACAAAAGGCTCGCTGGCGAGCACGTAGGGCGCAGCCAGAACAGCAGCAAGCGCAAGCGTCAAACGGTTAAGAAGCATGGGTTTTTTATCCGCCAAGCAGGCGTTGAAAATCGTTGAACAGAGCAAATGACATCAGAAGCAACAACAGTGTCATGCCAACCCGGCCGCCTATTTCCATGGTGCGTTCAGACACCGGACGGCCTGTCAAAACTTCGGCCACATAATACATGAGGTGCCCGCCATCCAGCATGGGAATGGGCAGCAGATTCAGCACCCCGAGGCTCACGCTCACCAGGGCGAGAAAGCCGACAAAACTGATCCAGCCCAGGGCGGCGCTCTGACCGGCATAGTCGGCAATGGTGAGCGGCCCGGAGAGATTTTTCCACGACACCTGGCCAACCACCATGCGCCCCATCATTTCCAGGGTAAAAAGGCTCATGTCCCAGGTCTTGACTGCGCCCTGCCACAGCGCATCAAGCGGTCCATAGCTCACCTCGGTCATCAGACTGGCAAAGACCGCTTCGTCGACCTTGGGCCCGGCACCGATTTTCCCCACGCGCTGGCCGCCTTCTTCCACTGCATCGGGCGTGACGGTCAATGCACCCGCCCGCCCCTGTCGTTGATACTCGATGCGCAAGGGCTTGCCAGGATGCTGTCGGATCACCTCCACCCAGCCCTGCCAGTTTGCGACAGGTTTGCCATCGACCGCAAGCAGACGGTCACCCGCCAGGAATCCTGCGCGCGTCGCGGCGCCATCGGGTAGCAGCGTGCCGATCACCGGCTCGATTTCGGGGTCATAACGCACGATACCGAGCGGGCGCAGGGTGTCCTGATCCAGATTTTCGGTCTGCATCGCGGGCGCATCGAGCTGCACGCTGCGGCCATCGGCCAGTTCAAGGACAAGCGGCTCACCCGCCACGCCCGCACGCAGCAGGGTCAATCGCACATCCTGGAACGAGGGCGTGTCGGTGCCGTTGATGCGGCGTATTTCATCGCCTGCAGCCAACCCGGCGTGCGCGGCTGGCGTGCCCGCGGGTGGCTCACCAATCAGGGGTTTCATCGCAGGCAAGCCATGCAGGAAAAGCGCCCAGTAAAGCACGATGGCAAGCAGGAAATTGGCCAGCGGGCCGGCCACGACAATGGCGATGCGACGCCATACGCTGGCGCGGTTGAAACTGCGGTGAGCATCGGCTGCTGGCACCTCGCCCTCGCGTTCGTCGAGCATTTTGACGTAGCCGCCAAATGGCAGCGGAGACAAGGTCCATTCGGTTTGATCCGGGCCGAAGCGCCAGCTGAACAAGGGTTTGCCAAAGCCAACCGAAAACCGCAGCACCTTGACGCCCGCCAGCCGCGCGGCCAGATAATGACCAAACTCGTGCACCACCACCAGCACGCCGATGGCGACCAGAAACCACAGGATGGTATGCAGGATATTCATGGATGCTTGTCGCTCAGATAGGCTTCAGCGACGCTGCGCGCACGCTGGTCTGCGTTAAGCAGTTCTTCCAGGGTGCCCGCCGCACCGCCCGCCAGCGTGTCGAGCGAATGCGCAATGCTGGCAGCAATGGCGTTGAAGGGAATGGCCCCTTCAAGAAAACGTGCAACGGCGACTTCGTTGGCGGCATTCAGCACGGCAGCCGCACTTCCACCCGCGGCCAGCGCGTCAAAGGCAAGCTGCAGGCAGGGGAAACGCGCGCTATCTGGCGCTTCGAATGTCAACTCCCTGCCCATCAATTCGAGCGCCGACACCCCGGCTTCAATTCGCTCCGGGAAGCCCAGCGCATAGGCGATCGGCGTGCGCATGTCGGGAGTCCCCATTTGCGCCAGCACCGAGCCATCGGCGTACTCAACCATCGAATGCACGATGCTTTGTGGATGCACCACGACCTTGATCTGGTCGGGACGGGCATTGAACAGCCAGCGTGCCTCGATCACTTCGAGCCCCTTGTTCATCAGGCTGGCCGAATCGACCGAGATTTTCTTGCCCATCACCCAGTTGGGGTGCGCCACGGCCTGCGCCGGCGTGGCAGCGGCAATCGCTTCCGCCGACAAGGTGCGAAACGGCCCCCCCGATGCAGTCAGCCACAAGGCCTTGACTCCAGCCTGCTGGAAATCGCCGTTGAAGTCACGCGGCAGCGACTGGAAAATCGCATTGTGCTCGGAATCGATTGGCAACAATACCGAGCCGCTGGCGGCGATGGCATCCATGAACAACTGGCCGGACACCACCAGGGTTTCCTTGTTGGCCAGCAAAATCCGCTTGCCCGCCTGCGCCGCTGCCAGCGTGGCAGGCAATCCGGCCGCTCCGACGATTGCAGCCATCACCGTGTCGACTTCTGGCGTGGTTGCCACGGCCGTCAGGGCTGCGCTGCCTTCCAGCACGTCGACCGGGAGTTTCTCTGCCGCGACGCGCTCGCGCAGCAGCGCTGCAGCCGCGGGCTCGGCCATGACCGCATAACGTGGGTGGTGGGTACGACATTGCTCAAGCATGCGCTCGACCTGGGTCGCGCCCGTCAAGGCAAAAACCTCGAACCGACCAGGATGGCGCGCAACCACGTCGAGCGTATTGACGCCGATGGTGCCGGTGGCGCCCAAAACGGTGAGGACGCGGGGTTTCATTTCGCCCGCATTACGGATATCTGCGTTCATGCGGCATGCTCCAGCCACATCAACATGCCGGTCGCAATCGGCAGAGTCGAGGTCAGCGCATCGATGCGGTCGAGCACGCCGCCATGACCAGGCAACAGGGTGCCGCTATCCTTCATGCCCGCTACACGCTTGATCCAGGACTCGAACAGATCGCCCAATACCGACAAATACAACAAGCCCGCAACCATGAAGAAAAGCGACAGCGACGGCAGCGCAGTCAACTGGCTCAAAACGACAGCATATATCGCAAGGGCAGCCAATGCGCCTGCCACGCCTTCCCAGGTCTTGCCGGGGCTGATGGCCGGCGCCAGCTTGTGCCGGCCAAATTGACGACCGGAAAAATAGGCCGCGGTGTCTGCTATCCAGACTACCGCCATCACACCCAGCAATACGGCCGGGCCACGTTCATGCATATAGATCAAGGCAACCCAGGTCGGCAGCAACACCACTACGCCAACAGCGGCACGCACAAAAGGTTGCGGCGCGTGCCAGCGGCCCAGCAGCCACAATGGCGCAACGACAAGCCAGAATGCCAGTGCCAGCAAAATCAGGCCGCTCTGGAAAAGCGGCCAGTCTGTGCCTGTCAGCGTGTTCAGGAGCAGCGCAATGGCGGCCATCAAAACCGCATAGAGATAAGCTACCCGCACAGAAAAATGGCTCAAGCTCGCCCATTCGTGAGCCGCCGCGCCGATCACCCCTGCCATCAGAACCGCCCACAACCAGGGCGGCGCCCACAGGGCAGCCGGCACGAACACTGCCAGCAGCAACGCGGCGGTTAATACGCGGCGTGCGAGCGGTGCCCAGGATGCTGGTTTGGCAAGGTCCATCACGGCGCGGC
>NCHD01000110.1 GCA_002257045.1 Hydrogenophilales bacterium 16-61-112
TCGAACCAGGGTTGGCGTTGCGCCAGCACGTCGAGCACGACGTTGGTGTCGATAAAGAGCTTCACAAGCCGTATTTACCTTGAAGATGGGCTTTGTATTCGTCCACGCTGGTTTGCGGCGGCAACACACCCGACAGACGCCGTACCCTGGGCGGTAGCGGTTGCGGGTTTTCATCGGGCAAACTGGCCAGGTATTGCGTCAGCAACCGCGACAGGCTGGTGCCGTGCGCTGCGACGTAGCGCTTGGCTTTGTCGACGGTGACCGCATCGATACTGAGTGTGAGCTTGTTGGTGGACATGGCGAGCCTTTTATTGCACGTGTTGTTTGATAATCAATATACGTAACACGCTCTATTTTGCCAAGTGAATTGACTGAACCGGCCCGGCTCGCAGGCTTATCGTTACGTGTCGCCGCAATCGTCAAACCCCGGTGGCCATTTCCGCGAAGTGTGAAACACCCGCAGGGTTTCGACGCATTTGTCTTTCACCCGGTACGGAATGAGGTAAGGAAAGCCCGCCAACACGATTTCACGCGTGCCCGGTATCCGCCCGGGGCGCCCCAAACCGGGATGCATGGCTAACAACCGAGTGACCTGATTGGCCTGAGCGATCAATTCGGCTGCAGCACGGCGGTTGTCCTGCGCGATGTGTGCGGCTTCCTGGTCAAGGTTGCGTAACGCACGCCGCAGCCACTTAACCTGCATATTTTTTCAACAGCGCGGCCAGTTCGGACGGCTCGGCAAAATCCCCCTGGTCGGCCTCTTGAATGGCTTGCCTGATTTCACCCACTTGCCAGGCTTCCAGTTCGAGGTAGCGCACGATCGCTTCTTCTGCCAAAAAAGATTTGGAGCGATGGGTGGCTTGCGCAAGTTCGTCGAGCCTGGCCTTGATTGATTCGTCAATCCGTAAGGTCAGCACTGAAGTGGCCATGTCGTGACTCCTGTATGACGTTGTATACGTTTGCAGATTAGCACGCCGCGCCGCTAGCCAGACATGAAGCCGTCGCTTGCGTACCGGCTTGTCTCCCCCCTTCCAGGCCTACAATTGGCATTTGATTGCCTGCCATTTGGCTTGCATGCACAGGAGAAGCTCATGCGCTGGGAAAAAGGACGCCGCAGTGACAACATCGAAGACCGGCGCGGGATGCGCGTGACGGGCAAGGGCATGCTGGGCGGCGGCATCGGAACGATCGTGCTGGCGCTGGTGGCGATGTATTTCGGGGTGGATCCGTCGGTGGTGCTGAACCAGGCGGGCAATCTGGCGCCGACGCAGGCGGAGCAGCAGGCGACCGCTTTCACGCCGGAGGAAGAAAAGCTGAAGGAATTCATGTCGGTGGTGCTGGCGGATACGGAAGATGTGTGGGGCACGCTGTTCAAGGGTTCGGGACAGACCTACCAGCAGCCCAAGCTGGTGCTGTTTTCGGGCGCGGTGCAGTCGGCGTGCGGCCATGCCGAGGCGGCGATGGGGCCGTTTTATTGCCCGGGCGACCAGAAGCTGTATCTGGACATGAGCTTTTTCAACGATCTGGCGCAGCGCCACGACGCGCCGGGCGACTTTGCCCAGGCCTACGTGGTGGCGCACGAGGTGGGCCACCACGTGCAGACGCTGCTCGGCGTGTCGGACAAGGTCCACGCGGCGCGCGGGCAGGCGTCCGAGGCTGAAAGCAATGCCTTGCAGGTGCGGATGGAATTGCAGGCGGACTGCTTTGCCGGGGTGTGGGCGCACCACGCCAACCGGCAGCGGCAGGTGCTGGAACCGGGCGATACCGAGGAAGCGCTGGCTGCCGCCGCCGGAGTGGGCGACGACCGCCTGCAAAAGCAGGCGCAAGGCTATGTGGTGCCGGAATCGTTTACCCATGGCTCGTCGGCACAGCGGATGGAGTGGTTCCAGCGCGGGATGCAAACGGGTGATCCGGGGCAGTGCGATACCTTCAAGGCGGCGCAGTTGTAGTGCAACTTGCACCTGCGTCTTGTATGTGTCTTGAACCCACCGCCTTCCACAGGTGCGCGCCTGACTGGTGAACGGAAGCAGACTGCTCTCTGTCGCGGCAGCGCCGCTATTTGGGATTTATTCAAAAATGGTATATTTTTTATACCATGATGATCTTTGAGTTTGACGAAGCCAAAAGCCAGACCAATTTGCTGAAGCACGGTATCGACTTTGTCGATGCGCAGGCATTGTGGAACGACCCCGGTTTATTGGAAATTCCCGCAAAGACGGAAGATGAGCCGCGTTACCTGATGATTGGCCTGATTCGCAAGAAGCATTGGTCAGCCGTTATTACTTATCGCGACATGCGGATTCGACTGATTTCCGTTCGTCGCGCACGAACTGAGGAGGTAGCACTCTATGAAAGCTAAAGCATTTGAAAAGCAGTTTGATCAAAATGTCGACCTATCGGCTTCGCTGGACCTGTCCCGAGCCAAGCACGTATTGCAAACGCAAAAGCGCGTTAACGTCGATTTTCCTACATGGATGATCGAATCACTGGATCGGGAGGCAAGCAAATTGGGTGTCACCCGGCAGTCCATTATTAAGGTCTGGCTCGCTGAGCGCCTCGAAAAGTCAGCGTAGCGTAAGGTCAACCTGCTTGAATCCAAGCAGATAAGCAGTGAGCGACGCTTCAGAGTCGCGAGATATGGCTCAAGGTGTCAAAGCGGTAAACCGACCAACCTGCGCAGGCAGCTCTTTTTTGGCGGGAGTCGGCTACACCCAGCGCCCGAATCCCGCCAGCCCCACCCCGAACCGCACCAGTCCGTAGGCCAGCCGCGACAGCATGCGCTGCGTCCAGGGGCGGCGCTGCCAGTCCGTGACGTCGAGCGGGGAGGACTGGGCGATGGCCTGGTGCAGGCGCTGTTGCAGGTCGAGCGCAAAACCCGCATCGTCGACGACGACATTGGCCTCGCGCGCCATCAGCAGGCTGAAGGGGTCGATATTGCTGGAGCCGACGGTGGCCCAGTGGCCGTCGATCACGGCCACTTTGGCGTGCAGTTCGCTGGCCTGATATTCGTGGATTTCGATGCCGGCAAGCAGCAGATCGCGGTACAGGGCGCGGGCGGCGGACTGATAAAACGGGTGATCGGTGTGGCCCTGCACCAGCAGCTGCACCCGGACGCCGCGCGCGGCGGCATTTTTCAGCAGTTTCCGGAAGCGGTGGCCGGGCAGAAAATAGGCGCTGGCGAGGACGATTTCCTTGCGCGCCCGCGCCAGGGCGACCAGATAGACGCGCTCGATGTCGCGCCGATGGGCGAAATTGTCGCGCACCACGTAGGCGGCGCGCACCCGGCCATCGGTTGGCCAGGACGGCTCGACCCATTCAGCGGTCTCGGCCTTGCGCAACTGCGTCAGTTGAACCAGCTGCCACAGGCGACGCACGCTGGGATAAATGCGGGCCAGCAGCGGGCCCTGGATTTCGACGCTGAAGTCGAGCCGCGGGGCGGCAAAGCGCACCGGCTCAAAGTCATCCATGAGGTTCATGCCGCCGATGAAGGCGATGCGCGCATCGATCACGGCCAGTTTGCGATGCAGGCGCCGCAAATTGCGCGGGCTGGTCAGCCGGCCCGTGATGAGCGGGCGGTAGGTCAGCACGCTGACGCCTGCTGCCTTGAGGCTGTCGAGCCAGGAGACGGGCAACAGGCGCGACCCGACGGCATCGATCAGCAGCCGCACCCGGACGCCGCGTTGCGCGGCACGGATCAGCGCAGCCTGTACGGCCCGGGCGCTGGAATCAGGATTGAAAATGTAGGTTTCGAGATGGACTTCGTGCTGCGCCGCGTCGATGGCGGCGGTGAGGGCGGGGAAAAAGTCGGCCCCGCTTTGCAGCAGGCGCAGGCTGTTGCCGGACACCGGCTCGATCCCGCGAAAGAAGAACGAGCGCCAGCGATTGCGCGCGGCCATCAGCGCGAGATGAGTTTGGCCGTGAGGGCGGCGTGGTCGGAAATGCGGTGCCAGGCGTTGCCGGTCTGCACGTGCGCGGACTGGATGCTGAAGCGCCGGATGTAGATGCGGTCGAGCTGGAACACGGGCATGAAGGCCGGGTAGCTGCGCGCCGCCTTGCCGTGGTGGGTCTTGAACACTTCGACCAGGCCCAGTTCGTCTTCAAAAAAGTCGCCGGCGCGCGCACGCCAGTCGTTGAAATCGCCAGCCAGAATCAGCGGCGCACTGTCCGGCACCATCGCGCGCACGCGGGCAGCGATCATTTGCAACTGGCGCGTGCGGCCGCGCTCGGTCAG
>NCHD01000111.1 GCA_002257045.1 Hydrogenophilales bacterium 16-61-112
CCAGGGCATCGCCCGCATCGATATCGACACCGGCATCTTTATAGGAAATGGATGACACGCCCGCTCCAGACAGAAAAAAGTGCGCCATTTTACCGCCTCCGCACCCAATCCGCCTTCTGCCGCACGTCCGGCAACGGCATTTCGCGGCGGCTATAATGGCCGTTTTCCCGACCCCGCCCGACCGCCATGCCCGCACCCCTGCCCGGCCAACCCTTACATGAATCGCGCATCACCTCCCTGCCGCTGATCCACACCGGCAAGGTGCGCGACATCTACGCCGTGGGTGACGACAAGCTGTTGATCGTCACCACCGACCGCCTCTCCGCCTTCGACGTGGTGATGCCGACGCCGATTCCCAGCAAGGGCGAAGTGCTGACGAAAGTCTCTGCCTTCTGGTTCGACAAGCTCAAAGCCATCGTGCCGAGCCAGGCGCTCGACATTGCCCCGGAGTCGGTGGTCGCCGAGAACGAGCGCGACCAGGTGGCGGGCCGTGCCATCGTCGTCAAAAAACTCAAGGCACTGCCGGTGGAGGCCATCGTGCGCGGCTATCTGGTGGGGTCGGGCTGGAAGGAATACCAGGCCAGCCAGTCGGTGTGCGGCATCGCGCTGCCGCCCGGGCTGCAACAGGCTGACCGCCTGCCGCAGCCGATTTTCACGCCGTCGACCAAGGCCGCCGTCGGCGCGCACGACGAAAACATTGCAATCGAGCAGATGGCCACGCTGATCGGCGCCGATCTGGCTGCCCAGGTGCGCGAGGTAAGCCTTGCCCTGTATCAGGCGGCGGCGGAGTATGCGCTCACTCGCGGCATCATCATCGCCGACACCAAGTTCGAGTTCGGCGTCGACGAAGCGGGCAAACTGGTGTGGATCGACGAGGCGCTGACCCCCGATTCGTCGCGCTTCTGGCCGGCCGACCAGTACCAGCCCGGCAGCAACCCGCCCAGTTTCGACAAGCAGTTCGTGCGCGACTGGCTGGAAGCCAGCGGCTGGAACAAGCAGGCACCGGGGCCTGAACTGCCGCCCGAAATCGTCGCCCGCACCGCCGCCAAATACAGCGAGGCGATGACGCGACTGCTGGGCTGAACGTTTTACTTCAACGTCGCTTTCAGGAAATCCGCTACCGCCGCGACCATTTCCGCCTCGTGCCCGCTGTAAAAATGATCGGCGTGCGCAATCACCTTTTGCTGCGATGACCCGGCTGCCAGCGTCTGCTTGCGTTTGGCGGCGTTCGCCAGCACCGGCGGCAGGTCGTTGTCGCCGTACAAATCCAGAACCGGCAGGATCAGCGCGGCATAGTCGTCCTGCGACAGCCCCAGGCTCGCCCACGCCTTGACCGCCGGATCAGGCTTACCCGCCAGATAGACCCGGCTCATGCGCGAGCCCATGCTGTGCGAGACGATGGCAATCTGCGTGTAGCCCTTGGCCTTGAGAAAATCGACCGCCTCGCCGATACGTTCAGCCGCTTCGGGAAAAGTCGGCGGGTAGGCTTCGCCCCTGGCGTCGGCAGCCAGAATCGGCATCTGGATCGAAAGCGTCGTGATGCCGCGGTCGGCCAGATCGGTACGCAGGGTGCCGACCATGCCCCAGTCGGGATGGATGCCCATGCCGTGCACCACAATCGCTGCCTTGTCGGTACCTGCCACCGGGGTAAACAGGGTCAGGAACTTGTGGTGGCCGCGCGGCGTTTGCAAATACACCGGGTCGCCCACCACCAGGCCGGGCACCACTTCATTGGCCCACTTTTTTTCTCGTGCGTAGTCGGCATCCGCCGCGCCTGCCCCTAGCGGCCAGAGCAGCAAGGCCCAGGCAGCCAGCAACCCAGTCAACACATTTTTTTGCTTCATGTTTATTTCTCCAGCCATGTTTAAAGATGGGACCCCACACACCCGATAATTCACCGGAATGGTGGCTCAATCAACAGTAGAAATTGACTGTGAACCCTTTGCTTGCCCGTTCTAACACGCCAGCAGCCAGCGCGGCGCCCGATTTCCGCCGGGGCAGCGGCGAACGCGTGCTGATCGTCGAAGCCCAGAACGCTACGCGCAGTTTGCTCGAAGCACTGGCGCGCACGCTGGCGCCCGGCGTGATCGTGGACCATTTCGACGACCCGCTCAACGCGCTGGCCTCCCTGCAGCAGGTCACGCCGGCTCTCATCCTTGCCGATTACCGCCTGACCGGCATGAGCGGCATCGAGCTGATCCGCCAGGTGCGCGCGATACGCCGCCTGGCCGACGTGCCGCTGATCGTCGTCACCGTGGCGGAAGACCGCCAGATTCGCAGCGACGCGCTGGCAAGTGGGACCAGCGACTTCCTGTCCCGGCCGATCGACCCGCAGGAATTCCGCGCCCGCTGCCTCAACCTGCTGGCGCTGCGGCGCAGCCAGAAGCAGGTGGCAGAACGCGCAAAATGGCTAGAGGATCAAGTGATGGCGGCAACCCGCGAAGTGCGCACGCGCGAACGCGAAACCCTGTTGAGACTGGCCAAGGCCGGCGAATATCGCGACCAGGACACGGGCAACCACATCATTCGCATGGCGAAATACGCCCGCCTGATTGCCGAAGAACTCACGCTCACGACGATGGAGTGCGACGAGATCGAGGCGGCAGCGCCGATGCACGACATCGGCAAGATCGGCATCCCCGACCACATTTTGCTGAAGCCGGGCCGTCACACGCCGGACGAGCAAATCATCATGCGCCGCCACCCGCTGATCGGCCATGAAATCCTCGCCGGCAGCCCGTCGCGCTACCTGCAAATGGGCGCCATCATAGCCCTTGGCCACCACGAAAAATTCGACGGCAGCGGCTATCCCGGCGGCCTGACAGGCGAGGCCATTCCACTGACCGCGCGCATCGTCGCGGTAGCCGACGTGTTCGACGCATTGACCTCGGTGCGCCCCTACAAAACAGCCTGGACCTTCGAGCAGACGTTCGACTATGTCAAGGCAGAAAGCGGCAAGCACTTCGATCCAGCCTGTGTGTACGCCTTCGAGCAGCGCATCGACGCGGTCGCAACGATCAAGCGCGAACTGTCGGACAGCAGGGCTTGAAAACGTAGCGTATCGCGTGGGCTGTGCTTTTATGCCCTTCAGGGTGCATCTACAACGTCCACGCCATGCGCACTGCCAGCGTGATCAGCAGCAGCGCAAAAATCCGTTTCAGCGGCCGCACCGGCAAGCGGTGCGCCGTGCGTGCGCCCAGCGGCGCGGTCAGCACGCTGCCGAGCACAATCCCCGCCAGCGCCGGCAGATAGACGAACCCCAGGCTGCCCGCCGGCAAGCCGCTCACGCCCTGGCCACCCAGCATGTAGCCCAACGCCCCTGCCAGCGCGATCGGAAACCCGATCGCCGCCGAGGTGGCGATCGCCCGGTGCAGCGCGACGTTGTGCCACAGCATGAAGGGCACCGACAGCGTGCCGCCACCAATGCCTACCCAGCTCGACACCGCACCGATGACCCCGCCCGCCAGCGTCGTGCCGGCCCAGCCCGGCAATCCGCGATGCGGTGCCGGCCTGAAATCCAGCCACATCTGGATCGCCGCATAAAACAGGAACACGACGAACACGCCTTTCAGCAGCAAGGCCGACATCTGCGCCGCCAGTAGCGCGCCGGCCAGCGTGCCGAACATAATGCCGGGCGCGATGCGGCGCACCAGCGGCCATTCGACCGCGCCATGGCGATGGTGCGCGCGCACGCTTGACAGCGAGGTGAACAGGATGGAGGCGAGCGATGTGCCGAGCGCCAGTTGCGGTTCGATGCCGACCGCCAGCCCCTGCGCGTGCAGCAGAAAGATCAGCACCGGCACGATGATGAGCCCGCCGCCGACGCCCAGCAGGCCGGCGACAAACCCCACCAGCAGCCCGAGACCGACATACGCGGCCAGCAGGGCTGGAGCCAGTTCGGGCATAAAACCTAGAAACCGCAGTTGGACGCGCCCGAGGGTGCGTCTGATCGGCTTGCCGCGAAGCAACGACGCTGCGGGCCGGGGCCCGCAAGGAGGCGCGACAAAGGCAGGCGGACGAGCAGACGTGCCAACGGGGGCGTAGCGAATTCACCCATTGGGCGTGTGGCATCGAAGGCACTCAATCCTGCATGCATGCGGTATTTATAAGGGTGACGAGCGGTCAACTGCGGCTTCTAGGTTAAAGATGCTTGACGATGAACGCGTACTCGGCCGGATCAATCGGGGTGATCGACAGCCGGTT
>NCHD01000112.1 GCA_002257045.1 Hydrogenophilales bacterium 16-61-112
CACCGACCACACGCTGGAAGAAGTCGGCAAGCAGTTCGACGTCACCCGCGAGCGGATTCGCCAGATCGAAGCCAAGGCCCTGCGCAAGCTGCGCCACCCCACCCGTTCCGAAAAGCTGAAAAGCTTTACCGGAAGCGGCGAAGTCTAAGCACCCTGCCCCGCGCTCAGCGGGACAGTTCTGTTTTCGGGTCTGTAGCTCAGCTGGTTAGAGCAGGGGACTCATAATCCCTTGGTCCACGGTTCAAGTCCGTGCAGACCCACCAACAACAAACGGCCTGATGCGAAATGCATCGGGCCGTTTTGCCTGGCGAGGCAAAAGCGGGACACAGCCAAAAAATTCCGGCAGGATGTCACCTCGCACCGCTTGAATCTGTCGCCCTACTCCGGAACAGCCTTTTTGTTCATCCATGCAAACTTACGACGCCATCCTCCCTGCCCCAATGTGCCGCCTGGGCGCACTTTTTAACGGCGACACGCTGACGCGGCTGGACTTTTTGCCACTGGATACGCCGGTGTCAAAGCGGCTGGATGCGCGCGCCGAACCGCTGGCGTGCGAGCTGGCGGCTTACTGGAGCGATCCCGCGCATCGCTTCGAATTGCGCTTTGCGCTGGCCGGCACGCCGTTCCAGCAGCGGGTATGGCAGGCGCTGCGGGCGATTCCGCCGGGCCAGCCGACGACCTATGGCGCGCTGGCGAAACAGCTGGGCACGGCGGCGCGCGCGGTGGGGCAGGCGTGCGGCTCGAATCCGTTGCCGATTGTGGTGCCCTGTCATCGCGTGGTGGCCGCCAACGGGCTGGGCGGCTTCATGCACGCGGCTGCGGGCGCGCCGCTGGATGTCAAAAGCTGGCTGCTGGCGCACGAACGTCATGCCCCCGACCACGACGACGCATGACCCGCTGATCGATCGCTTTTGCGATCACCTGTGGCTGGAGGATGGCCTTGCACAGCTGACGCTGGCGGCCTACCGGCGCGATCTGATCGGCTTTGGCAACTGGCTGCGGCAGTCGCAGGGCCGCGAGCTTGACGCGGTGGTGGCGGGAGATATCGAGGGCTATCTGGCCTGGCGCTTTGCGCAGCGCACTCAGCCTCGAAGTGCCGCGCGCTACACCTCAACGCTGAAGCGTTTTTATCGCTACCTGCTGCGCGAGAACCTGATCGCCGTCGACCCCACGCTCAATCTCGACAGTCCCAAGCTGCCGCGCTCGCTGCCCAAGTCGCTGACGAGGGCGACGCGCCGCTCGACCTGCGCGACCGCGCGATGCTGGAAACGCTGTACGCCACCGGCTTGCGCGTGTCCGAACTGGTGGGGCTGAAGTTGACGGCGCTCAATATCAACGACGGCGTGCTGCGCGTCACTGGCAAGGGCAACAAGGACCGGCTGGTGCCGCTGGGCGAGGAGGCCGTGGCGTGGCTGCAGCGCTATCTGGCCGAAGCGCGCCCCGGGCTGATGAACAAGAACCTGAGCGATGCGGTGTTCGTCACCGCGCGGGGCGACGGAATGACGCGGCAGGCGTTCTGGTACCTGATCAAACGCCGTGCGCGCAGCGCCGGCATCGATCAGTCGCTGTCGCCGCACACGCTGCGCCATGCGTTCGCCACGCATCTGCTGAATCACGGCGCCGACCTGCGCGTGGTGCAGATGCTGCTCGGCCACAGCGATATTTCCACCACGCAGATCTACACCCATGTGGCACGCGAGCGGCTGAAGCAGCTGCACGCGCAACATCACCCGCGCGGCTGAGTCTTACACCCGCCGGCTCGGCTTCGCCAGGTAGAACCACTCCTGCCCCGGCTGCGCGTTGGGGTTGGGGAAAACAATATAGCCATGGCAATCCGCCACGACAGCAGTGCCGTCATGACGGGTGCCGATGCGCTCGCCTGCCTGCACCGGATCGAAGCTCGACCAGTGACGGCTGAATGCATCCTCCGCGTGAACCCGGTCGATGACCTGGTACAGGCTCAGTGCTTCGGTGTCGGTCACCGCCTGCGGCGCGGGTGCGGCGGTCAGCCCCAGATGCGCCAGCGTGTTGCAAATGGCGCGGTAGGCCACAGCAGGCGCGACGGGATCGTCGTGCTGGCCGCATTCGAGGGTGAGCGCGATGCCGCCGTGTGCACGCATGAACTCAGTGGTGCCGACGCCGTAACGCGCATCGGCTTCACGCGCCGAGACGCCGGCCGCCACGCGCCGCGCGACGCCGGCCGCGTAGGTATCGAGCCAGCCGTCGACGAAGCGATGTACCCCCAGCCGCAGCGCCAGCGCGGTTTCCTCGACCGACCGCGCAAACGGTTCCAGCGTGCCGCTGTTGTCCTGCGGCCCGAGCATGACGAAGGGCTGGCCGGCGGTATGGAAGGAATGCAGGTCGAGCAAGGCATCGTGCTGCGCGAGCAAGGGACACAGCCAGTTGGCAATGCGGTCCTCGAACTCGGTCGGCGTGTCGGTCGGCACCAGATTGCGGTTGAGATTGCGGTCGCCCATGCGCCGGTGATGCGCATAGGCCAGCGGGTTGGTAACCGGCACAAACGTCACGCTGCCCGCCGCGATGCCCAACTGGCCCGATTCGATTTCGCCGATCACGCGGCGGATCGCATGGGTGCCGCAGGTTTCATTGCCATGCACGGCGCCCAGCACGATGAGACGCGCGCCAGGGGCGAGGCCGGTAAAGGAGATCGATTCGAAATGCAGCGATTCAGTCTGGTTTGGATTGGATGCGTTCATACGTTCATAGCCTTGAATAACAACGACAGACTCGACACCAGCATCAGCACGCCGACCAGCCGGGTCATCTGCGCCTGGCTCAGGCCGACATGCACGCGCCCGCCCAGATACAGCGCGCCCAGCATGACAGGCAAGGCGGCGACAAACGCGATCCAGACCGGGCTCGACAGCAACAGGCCGACAACCAGGAAACTGGCGATGCGGGTCAGGCCTTCGGTAAAAAACAGCGCCGAAAACGTCGCCCGCAGGTCGCTTTTTTCACGGATGCGGTGGGTCAGGTAAATCACGTACGGCGGTCCGCCGGTGCCGAACAGCGCGCCCACGGTGCCGCCGGTAAGCGCGGCCGGCACGGCCCATCCGCGCGAAATCAGCTTGTCGCCGTGCAGGTTCAGCAGGCTGCGCAGCGCAAAGATAAAGACAAAGCCGGCCAGCGCAAACAGCATCGGCTCGGGTGGCAGCTCGACCAGCAGCGTGGTGCCGACGACCACGCCGATCACGCCGAACGGAATCAGGATGCCGATTTCATCCCACCTCACCCGCTTGAAATGCAGGCCGCCGATAACGATGGATGCAGTGAAATCCAGCAGCAGGATCAGCGGCACCACGAACTGCAGCGGCAGGAACAGCGCCAGCAAGGGCACCGACACCAGGCCCGAGCCAAAGCCGGTGATGCCGCGAATGAAATACGCCGCCAGCAGGATGACTGCCGCGCCGGCCACCTGGCCTGCGACAATCGGTTCGACGATCACGCGCGGCTGCCGCGCTCGATGCAGATGCCGAGCTCCTTGATGCCCGGCACGATGGCGAACTTGGTCACCGATACTTTCACCCAGGGCGAGCCGAATTCGTTCTGCACGATGGCGGCGACATGCTCGGCCACCGTTTCAACCAGCGTGATCGGCTGCGGCGCATTGTGCAGATAGTCCTTCACCCGCAGCGCCACCGCGCCGTAGTCGATGGTGTCGGCGACGTTGTCGGTGCCGCCTGCTTTACTGTTCGGCAGGCCGATTTCCAGATCGAGCCGCACCGGCTGTGGCACTTTGCGTTCCCATTCGTATACGCCGATAATCAGTTCGAGACGAAAGTCCCGCAGAAACAAGATATCCATCACGCCGCGCCCGCTTGGGGCTCATCCAAAACCCGCCATTTTACTGACTTCGTTATGACCACGCTGCTATTTGTCATCGGCGCCTACCTCATCGGTTCTCTGTCGTTTGCCGTCATCGTCAGCAAGCTCATGGGCCTGCCCGACCCGCGCAGCTTCGGCTCGGGCAACCCCGGCGCCACCAACGTGCTGCGCAGCGGGCGCAAGACCGCTGCCGCGCTGACCCTGCTGGGCGACGCGGCCAAAGGCTGGGTGGCGGTGGTGCTGGCGCGCCTGCTGGCACCGCAATTTGGCCTGCCCGAAGACACCGCCCTGCTGTGCGCGCTGGCGGTGTTTGCCGGCCATCTGTATCCGGTTTTTTTCCGCTTTCAGGGCGGCAAGGGCGTGGCCACCGCGCTCGGCGTGCTGATCGGGTTGAACGTCTGGCTCGGGCTGGCGTGTCTGGCCACCTGGCTGTTCATGGCCAAGGCGTTCCGCATTTCTTCGCTGGCCGCGCTCGTTACCGCGATCCTGGCGCCGGTGTATAGCGGCCTGCTGCTGGGCTGGGGCAACGCCGCCATCAGCGTGCTGGTGATTTCGCTGCTACTGGTCTATCGTCACAAGAGCAATCTCATCAAATTGGCCAACGGCGAAGAAGGCCGCATCGGTTCCCGCTAACCATTCAGAAGACCTGACATGGCCTTTTTTGAAAAATCCATCGACCACGCCAAGGACAGCCTCGCCGAGGTTTCGCGCGAGGCCATTGACCGCGCCGGCGACCGGCTGGCGGGGGTGGTGAAAGAAGGCGTGTCGCAGGCCGGCAGCGAATTGAAAGACGTGATCTGGCGAGCCAGCCAGGAAATCGACGCCAAGCTCGACAAAATTTCCGACGAACTGCACGAACAGCGCCAGTTCACCAAGGACGACGTGCGCGAACTGGTCGATTACGCCGGCGACAAACTCGGCACGATTCTGGACCAGCGCATGGCGGTGGCCAAGTCCGAGATTTCCTCGCTGGTGCAGGACAAGGTCGAATACTTCAAGCGTGAAATCGACGGCTTTTTCATCGAGCGCCAGCGCGACCTCGCGCGCGAACGGCGGCGGCTGTTCATCAACGTTGCCATTGCGATACTGGCGTCGGTGTCGCTCGGCTTCGTCTCCTGGCTGTATCACCAGTATATGGGCGGCGGACTCGACCTGTTCGCCATGTTCCGCATCGTGTTCGCCTCGCTGGTCGGCGGCTGGGGCGCGTATCTCGCGGTGCGGGTGGTGCGGCGCTGGCTGTCGATGTCGGAGCACAAGAAAGACACGCTGTTCCTGGTCAGCCGCTACTGGGGCGTGCTGCG
>NCHD01000113.1 GCA_002257045.1 Hydrogenophilales bacterium 16-61-112
GAGGAAATGACGGCCACGGCATTCGAGTACATCGAGGTGTTTTACAACCGGCGTCGGCTGCATTCGACGCTCGGTTACAAATCTCCGACACTGTTCTTGCAGGACTGGCTGATCGCTCAGCAGATGGGAAAACAGGCAGCATAAACACCGCTCGTTGGAAGGCGAAAAACAGAGGGAAGGTCAACCAAAACGCATTTCTTCGACATATCTCCTTCTTCACAGCACCTGATTGACCTCGAATACCGCATCGATAGCCCGGCCGTTCCAGTTGTATTCCAGGTAGGCGGCATGCAGGCAGTTTTTCACGATCCCCGTGCGCAAGGCAGCCAGGCATTCGCCGCCGGGGTGGCGTACCGATGGATAGAGCATGCCTTGGGCGCCGTCTGCCCTGAGTTTGCGGCCGATGCCCTGGGTGTAGCCGTAGTCGTCCGGGTCGACGATGCGGGGCTCGGCATGGCTGGCCTCGCGCAGGTCGGCCACCTTGCCCTTGGCTTGCACGCTGTAGAGCCGCATTTGCAATAGCATCGGCGGTTCAGCGGTGGCCAGCATGAACAGGGCCGAGTGATGGCGGGTTTCGGCAATGGCGGTATCTTGCTTGCGGGCGCAATAAAACACGCCATAGCTGCCGTCGCTAAAGCGACTGCCCTGCGGGTTGAGATGGGTGAAGGCGGCCATGATGCAGGTGCTGCCGGGGCCGAACAGTCGCTCCTCCGCAGGGACCAGGCTGATCTCGCCGACTTCGTCGCGGATGCGGTCGTTGGTCATCGCCTCCAACGCGTAGAGTGCGTCGAAATCCTCGGGGCTGGCGACGCGTTCGAACAGGCCAATCGAAGGAAAGCGGCTGGGGATGACCCGGTATGCCGGGTTCCAGTTCAGCGTGGCGGTGGGGTAGGCCATCTTTAAACGCGTCCTTCGACAGCACCCGCAAGGGGTACGCCGGTGGGTGCCCCGCCGCTGTGCGGCGACCCTTCCGCAGGGTCAGGACGAGCGGCAATTGTCATTGCCTAGGCCCAGCCGCCGCGCCGGGCATCCAGATACTGGCGCACGGCCAGCAGGTCGGCGACGTTGCCGCCGAGCATGCGGTCGAGCGCGCTGTTGCCGCCAAACAGCGGCGCGCTGTTGGATTTTTTCACCCAGACATCGGCCGCTGTGCTGGCCGGCAACAGAATCTGCAGCGCCTTGTAGATGCCCAGAATGTAGGACAGGCGCTCAAGGGTGTCGCGCTTGAGATCGGCGCTCTCGGGGGCGGATTTCCACTTGAAAAAGGTCGAACGGCCGGGCGCGCCCAGCAGCACCATTTGCTCGTCGGTGTTGAGCGCCCAGTCGCGCGCGATGTTGAAGAAGGCGCGCAAACCGGCGGCGGACATGTCACGGCTGCTTGGCTTGCTCTGTGTTTTGACGGCATGCGCTGTGTTTTGCATCTCACCCCCAGCCAATATGTTTATGTACTGATGGTGTAATTTAGTCCACTAATGGACTATACGCAATGCCGGGCTGGCCGCGCGCAGATCAGGCCGGACGCTTGCCCGTGCAATCCGGATAGCGTGAACAACCCCAGAATTCCTTACCCGAATTCGCGCCGTGCCTGGCTTTACGCCTCACCATCCGGGTTTGGCAAAGCGGACAAAACGGCGCGCCTGTCGTCATCACACTGAGTGGATCCGGAATAAATTTTCCCGGCACACGCACCCCGCGAATCAACGCATGCAGCGCCTTGCCATCCATCAATTCGACATTCTTGCCTTTGGAAAACGTCCGGGCTTCATCCGTAAACACGCCGGACGTCACCACAAACCCACCGGTAGCGCCCTCCACCGCCATCAACCTATAGAGTTCACGCACCTTGGTCACGCCTACCCTGATGGATTTCCACTGCTTGCACTGCACCAGGAAAGTCTCGCCTTCCTTTTTAAGCACCAGATCGAACCCACCATCGGCGTCGCCGCCACCGGTCACGGTTACCGCGTAGCCCTTGCGCCGAAACGCTTCACCCACCAAAGCCTCGAAGTGCTGCCAGCTCATATCATTGAGCACACCTCGGTCAGGACTGGCCGCCACCTGCTCATGCAGTGCACGGCGTTTGTGGCGGCCATAAGCAGACAAGCCCGCCCCCATCACAAAAGCGAACGGAAGCAGATACTGGCCAACCGAAGCGATCGTCTTGAAAAGAGATATCGCGACGAGCCGCCCCAACTGTCCGCTCTGGGCAACCGCCTCCACTTCACTGATGGCCACGCTGTGCAGCCAGAGATAAGCAGCAATCGCGAGCACGACGCCCGTCCACCAAGGGAGCTTGCTCGTTACTTCCATCAAGTCATCAAAGAAGCTTTTTTGAGGACGTGCCATGATTTTTCCTTAGACGGGATTATTTGATTGGCAATGCCTTTCTACGCAGAAAGGCTGCTCGAAGAAGGGGTCGACCGGTTCGTGGCTGAGGGCTCCGCCAGCGCTGTGCCCCCCAGTCTTATTGACCGCCCCTCTCCTCGGCCTGCTGCTGCAGCGCCCACATGTGGGCATACATGCCATTCTTCGCCAGCAGCTCGGGATGGCGACCGCGTTCGACGATGTAGCCGCCTTCCATTACCAGGATCTCGTCGGCTTCGACCACAGTGGAGAGCCGGTGCGCGATGATCAGGCTGGTGCGGCTTTTGGCAATTTCGAGCAGTTCGCCCTGGATGGCTTTTTCGGTTTTGGTGTCGAGCGCGGAAGTGGCTTCGTCCAGAATCAGGATGGCCGGGTTTTTTAGCAGGGTGCGGGCGATGGCGACGCGCTGTTTTTCGCCGCCGGACAGTTTGAGCCCGCGCTCGCCGACAATGCTGTCCCAGCCCTGCGGCAGCCCCTCGATGAAATGCAGGATGTGGGCGGCGCGCGCGGCTTCGATCACTTCTTCACGCGTGGCGTCGGGGCGGCCGTAGGCGATGTTGTAGTAGATGCTGTCGTTGAATAGCACGGTGTCCTGCGGCACCACGCCGATGGCGGCGCGCAGGCTGTCCTGGGTGACGCGGCGAATATCCTGGCCGTCGATAGTGATGCTGCCGCTGCCGACGTCGTAGAAGCGGAACAGCAAGCGGGCCAATGTCGATTTGCCGGCGCCGCTGGAACCGACCGCGGCGACGGTCTTGCCCGCCGGGATGGTGAAGCTGACGTCATGCAGAATCGGGCGGTCGGGGTTGTAGGCAAAGTTCACCTGTTCAAACTTCACTTTGCCCGCCACCACATCGAGTGCGCGCGCGTCTGGTGCGTCTTCCACTTCACGCGGCCGGTTCAGCAGCGCGAACATGCGTTCGACGTCGGTGATCGATTCCTTGATCTGGCGATACATCACGCCCAGAAAACTCAGCGGCTGGAACATCTGCAGCAAAAAGGCGTTGACCATCACCAGGTCGCCCAGGGTCAGCGTGCCGTGAACCACGCCATCGGCAGCGCGCAACACCATCAGGGTGACGCCGATGGCGATCACCCCGGCCTGCGCGGCGTTCAGGTAGCCGAGCGAACGCTGCGATTTCAGCGCCATCGCTTCCCATTCGATCAGGCTACTGTCGTAGCGCGTGGCTTCGTATTTTTCGTTGCCGAAATACTTTACCGTTTCGTAGTTCAGCAGGCTGTCGATGGCGCGGCCGTAGGCTTCGGAATCAAGCGTGTTGGCGCGCCGCACGAATTGGGTGCGCCACTCGGTGATGGTGACGGTGAAGCCGATGTAGGCCGCCAGCGTCACCAGCGTGAGCACGCCAAACACCCAGTCGAGCTTGACGAACAGGATGCCGGCGACCAGCAGGATTTCCAGCACGGTGGGGGTGATGCGAAACAGCAGGTAGCCGACCAGGCTCGACATCGCCTTGGAGCCGCGCTCGATGTCGCGGGTGATGCCGCCGGTCTGGCGCTCGGTGCTGGCGAAACGCAGCACGCCATACCCCAGAATAAAGGCCAGCGGCAGCACCAGCTCGGGACGCGGCTTGTCGAGCGCGTCGATGATTTCCTTGAGCACCAGCGGCACCGCCACCGACGCCAGCTTGGCACCGATCAGCAGCGCCAGCGCGATCAGCACACGGCCGCGAAATTCCCACAAATAGGGAAACAGACGGCCAATCGAGCGCAGCGTGGGCTCCTCGGGCGGGGCGGCGGCGGGCGAAGCAGGAGAAGAATGGGCGGACTCAAAGCTTGCGGACATAGGGCGGCGGTTTGACTGCGTCGAGTAGAATTACGACTGGATTTTTCGATTTTACGTCCTGGCGCGACCAATCCCGCCTCGATTTTTCCCCGCCCGTCCATTCAGCCCATGACCCTCTACGGCATCCCCAACTGCACCAGTGTGAAAAAAGCCCGCGCCTGGCTGGCCGAACACCAGCACGACGTGGCGTTCCACGACTTCAAGAAACATGGCGTCGATGCAGACTGGCTCGCCCGCGTCGCGGCGCAAACCGGCTGGCAGGCCTTGCTCAACACGCGTGGCACCACTTGGCGCAAATTGTCCGATACTGAAAAAGCCGGCGCCAGCGATAAAACCGGCGCGCTGGCGCTGATGCAGGCGCAATCGAGCCTGATCAAGCGTCCCGTGCTGGAAATCGGCGGCACGTATCATCTTGGTTTTAGCGAATTGCAGTACCAGGACCTGCTGGGCTGAAGCCTGCTGCAAGGGATACCTGTCCAACCAGCCAGTTCAATCTGTTTCATTCCTGGCGCAACCCATGTGCCAGACATACCAAGGAGAATTTCCATGCGACTGTTGATTGCCCTGCTCGCCCTGCTGGGCTTTGCCCTGCCCGCTGCGGCCGGCAGCCCGGCTATTTATGAACGATCCGCGCGCCTGCCCGCAGATGCGGTCTATCTCCAGCTCTACGAAGCCCTGGAAGGCCAGGGTTTTTATGTAATTTTTGAGCCCGACATGGGCAAATCCCTGGCCGGCATGGCCGACGCGCTGGGCGCGGACTACAACCGCAACCAGCTGACCACGATGCGCAGCCTGGTGTTCTGCAAGCCGCGCGCCACCAACGAAATAGCCAACGCAGACCCGGCATTGCTCGCGCTGTGCCCGCTGCATATCACGCTCACCCACAAGGCGGGGATGTCGACCGTCTATTTCGTGCGGCCTTCGGTGGTTGCAGCGGGCAGCCCCGGCGCTGCGCAGGCCGGCAAACTGGAAGCCGACATCGTCAAGCTGATCAAGGGGGTCATGCATGGCGAATGAAACCCTCTATCTGGCAATGGAACTGCTGCGCCGCAAATCGCTGACGCCGGACGATGCAGGCTGTCACGACCTGATTGCCGGGCGACTGCACGCGCTCGGCTTCCACATCGAACGCCATCGCCACCACGGTGTGGACAACCTGTGGGCGCGCCGCGGGCATGCGGCGCCGCTGCTGTGTTTTGCCGGCCACACCGATGTGGTGCCCACCGGGCCGCTGGAACGCTGGCATTCCGACCCGTTCGAGCCCACCCTGCGCGATGGTCAGCTTTACGCGCGCGGCGCGGCCGACATGAAAACCTCGGTTGCCGCCTTTGTCACCGCCACCGAACGCTTTGTCGCGGCGCATCCCGATCACCCTGGCTCGCTGGCGTTTCTGATCACGTCGGACGAAGAAGGCCCCGCCACCGACGGCACGGTCAAGGTGGTCGAAGCCTTGAAAGCGCGCGGCGAATTTCTCGACTACTGCATCCTTGGCGAACCCACCTGCGCAGCCGAGTTCGGCGACACCATCAAAAATGGGCGGCGCGGCTCCTTGTCCGGCAAGCTCACCATCAAAGGTGTGCAGGGGCACATTGCCTACCCGCATCTGGCCAAAAACCCGATCCATCTGGCTGCCCCTGCAATCGCCGAACTCGCCGACACCATGTGGGACGAAGGCAACGCCTATTTCCCGGCCACCACCTGGCAGATTTCCAACATCCACGCGGGCACCGGCGCCACCAATGTGATTCCGGGCACGCTGGTGATCGACTTCAACTTCCGTTTTTCCACCGCCAGCACGGCGGAGGGCCTGATGGACGCGCTGCAGGAAATCCTCAACAGCCACGGCCTGGAGTTTGAAATCGACTGGAGCCTGTCGGGCCGCCCCTTCCTGACCCCGCGCGGCGTGCTGTGCGAGCGTTTGAGCGAGGCCATCCACGAAATCACCGGCGTTACGCCCGAACTGTCCACCACCGGCGGCACCTCGGACGGCCGCTTCATTGCCGAGATCTGCCCGCAAGTGGTCGAATTCGGCCCGCTCAACATGAGCATCCACAAGATCAACGAACACGTCGCGGTGGATAACATCGAACCGCTGGCAGCCATCTACCAAAAAACCCTGGAAAAACTGCTGACATGATTGACTTTGAAGATACGGAATCGCTGATCACCCTGCGCGACTGGCTGCGCTTTGCGGTGTCTACCTGATCCTGCACACCCTGCATCTGCCGCTCGACCGCCTCGATCCGTTTCTCGACGCCAGCCTCACCCATGACGAAGCCGAACAGGTCAAAACCGTACTCTCGCGCCGCGTGCGCGAGCGCATTCCCGCCGCCTACCTCACGCACGAAGCCTGGCTGGCTGAACACCGCTTTTATGTGGATGAACGCGTGATCGTGCCGCGTTCGTTCATCGCCGAGCTGTTGCCCGAGCAGTTGTCGCCCTGGGTCGAAAGTCCGGATGAGGTGACGCGTGCGCTCGATCTGTGTACCGGCTCCGGCTGCCTCGGCATCCTCGCCGCGCTGGCCTTCCCCAACGCCACCATCGACGCGGTGGATTTGTCGCGCGATGCGCTCGACGTCGCCGCGCGCAACGTCGCCGATTACGGCCTGCAGGCGCGCATCGAACTGATCGAATCGGATTTGTTCACGGCCTTGCAAGGCCGCCGCTACGACCTCATTATCAGCAACCCGCCCTACGTCAACGCCGAATCGGTTGCGGCGCTGCCAGCGGAGTACCAGGCCGAGCCCGCACTGGCGCTCGGTTCGGGCGCGGATGGCCTCGACGCGACACGGGTGATTCTGGACAAAGCGAAATCCCACCTCAATCCGGGCGGCCTGCTGGTAGTTGAAATCGGCCACAACCGCGATGTGCTCGAAGCCGCCTACCCCGCCCTGCCCTTTACCTGGCTCGAAACCGAAAGCGGCGACCAGTTCGTGTTCATGCTGCGACAGGAAGATCTGCCCGACGCGGCCTGATCGACGGCCCGCCGGGGAAGAACACGCACCCTAGCCGGCGCTGGCGATGCGCCCCGTTCCCAGCATCGCCACAAACTGATCGGCTGCCTGCGGCCGGCTCATCAGGTATCCCTGGCCGAATTCGCAACCATGATCGCGCAGAAAATCGTATTGCGCCTGGGTTTCGATGCCTTCTGCAATCACCTCCAGCTCGAAGCCTTTTGCCAGCGCCAGGATCGTGGTGACGATCTGGCTATCGCCCTTTTCACCGGGCAGCTTGCTGACAAACGACTGGTCGATCTTGAGCGTGTGGAACGGTAGCTGCCTGAGGTAGCTCAAGCTGGAATAGCCGGTGCCGAAGTCGTCCAGCGACAGCCGCACGCCCATGGCGCGCAGGCTGTCGAGGCTGCTGCGCACCTCGTCGTTCATGATCAGCATCACGTTTTCGGTAATTTCCAG
>NCHD01000205.1:0-460 GCA_002257045.1 Hydrogenophilales bacterium 16-61-112
GGCAATGGATTCCTGCTTCTGCCGGAGCATGAACAGCCAGTCAGCGTTTTCCAGTGCGGCCTGCGAGGCTGCGCTACGGTAGTAGTCGTTGATGCCCTGTGTGCCCGTCAGGAAGGCACCGCCGTATTTCCGGGCGCGGCGGTAGCCCGCCTCGATGAAGTCACCCGTCTGCCCGCCCGTGAGCAGATCCCAGGCTTCGTCCAGGATCACCACTTTGGGCTGTTCACGGGGCGCCAGGTACATTTCCTGGGTGATGCGATACATCAGGATGAATAGGGCGACCGCCTGCAGGTCTTTCTTCGATTTCAATTCCTCCAGCTCCAGGACCACCAGATTGGAATTGAAATTGACCGTGTGCTGACCTTCAAAGTAATGGCCGTAGCTGCCCAGCGAGGTGTAGGAAGTCAGCTGCACCGCCAGATCGCGGATGCGCGGATCGCAGGCCTCTTCCTCGCCATGC
>NCHD01000205.1:474-1235 GCA_002257045.1 Hydrogenophilales bacterium 16-61-112
TAGCTGCCCAGCGAGGTGTAGGAAGTCAGCTGCACCGCCAGATCGCGGATGCGCGGATCGCAGGCATCTTCCTCGCCATGCTCAAGCGTGCCGCCATCGTGACAGGCGAGCTTCAGCTTCTCCGCCAGCAAGTCGATACTCGATCGCGGCCCGCGCTCTTCCCAAAGGCCGCGAATCGCCAATTCGAGCTGGGACAGCTCGTAATCTGACAGTCGGCGGCCAGGGGAGATCATTTGGGCGATCAATGGCTTCAACATCTCCATGTCTTCGTCGATGTCGTTCACCATGGTGAACGGATTGAGGACGACATTCGCTTCCTTGGTGAACTCGATGTATTGGCCGCCGAGCGCGTGACACAGCTTCTCGTAGGAACGACCCACGTCGATAATCCAGACCTTCGCCCCCATCGCCAGATAGCGTTCGGCAAGCTCGTTCAGGAATGCGGATTTACCAGATCCGGACGTTCCCACCACGCAACCGTTGTAGTTGCCAGACGGGTTGTCGAACAGATTCACGCCTATGGTCTGGCCATTACGCCCCGTGAAGGTCAGCACCGGAGCTCCGACACCGCGCCATTCGCCCAGAACAGGCGACAGATTGGCCGCGTTGGCGGTCGTTTTGGTGGAAAACCGCTGTGCGACCTTGATGTCGCGTTGCAGGCTGGGCCCGAGTGCCATCGGCAGCGAGGACATCAGCGCCTGGGTCTGCATATAGGTGTCGGGGCTCAGTGCGAAGCCCAGGCTGCGCCAGATGGCTCTGGC
>NCHD01000114.1 GCA_002257045.1 Hydrogenophilales bacterium 16-61-112
CCGTATCAGGCCGAAGCCAGCCAGGGCACGCTGCAGCTGATCTACGAATACCAGACCATGATGACCCGGCTGACCGGGCTCGACGTGTCGAACGCCTCTTTGTACGACGGCGCTTCGGCGCTGGCCGAAGCGGTGCTGATGGCGGTGCGCGCGCACAAGTCCTCGCGCCGCGTGCTGGTGCCAAAGACGGTGCACCCGATCTATCGCAAGGTGGTGCTGACTACGGTGAAGAACCAGGGCATCGAACTGGTCGAGCTCGATTATGACAGCGCCACCGGCCAGACCATTCTGCCCGCAGACCCAGGCACCTTCGCCGGGCTGGTGATCCCGCAGCCCAACTTCTTCGGCGTACTGGAAGACGTGCATGCGATGACCGACTGGGCGCACGCCCAGGGTGCGCTGGCGATTGCGCTGGTCAACCCGACCACGCTGGCAGTGCTCGAAGCGCCCGGCAAGTGGGGCGGCAAAGGTGCCGACATCGCCGTCGGCGAAGGCCAGCCGCTGGGCGCGCCGATGTCTTCGGGCGGACCGTACTTCGGCTTCATGTGCTGCCGTCAGGAGTTCGTGCGGCAAATGCCGGGTCGCATCGTCGGTCGCACCGTCGACCTCGATGGCAAGCCCGGCTTCTCGCTGACACTGCAAGCACGCGAGCAGCACATCCGCCGCTCCAAGGCCACCTCCAACATCTGTACCAACCAGGGACTGGTCGTCACTGCTGCCACCCAATACATGGCGCTGCTGGGGCCGCAGGGCTTGGCGAAAGTTGCGTCAAACAGTCACGCCAACACCGTCGCTCTTGCCGACAAGCTCGCTGCGATTCCGGGCGTGGCGAAGGCATTTTCCAGCCCGTACTTCCATGAAGTCGTGCTCACGCTCAACGACAATATCCTGAAGGGCACAAGTGCCAAAGACGTGCTGCGCGCACTGCAGGCGCAGAACATTCTTGGCGGGCTGGATGTTTCCGCCTGGTATCCCGAACTCGGGCAGGCGATTCTGGTCTGCGTCACCGAAACCAAGACCGCCGCCGACCTTGACCTCTACGCGCAACAATTGGAACGTATTCTGTCCAAGCGTCGCGAAGCGCCACCATGCGCGTACAAAAACTGATCGGACCCTCATGAGCGACATGCCGCAAGACAAGGAATTCTACGAACTCGCCGACGCGCATATCGCGCTGTGCAACACGCACATGGGCAAGGTCAAGCCAGCCAAGGTGAGCGCGGCGATGCTGTTCGCCGCGTCGCGATTCAACGCCTTCGTGATCTACGCCAGCAGCGAAAACAAGGCGCAGTTTTTGCTCGAAAAAGAATCTGCGATTGCCTACTTCATGCAGGAATATGAGAAATACCTGCGCGAGAATGTCGACGAACATTTGTCGCGATACGAAGACCCCGCAGGCTGATTGCTAGACTCATCGACCCCGCATCCCCACGTTTGTTTATTCAGGAGAAATATCATGGCAGTGACCCTCGGCGGCAACCCCATCGACGTATCCGGCAACTTCCCCAAAGTCGGCGACACCGCGCCGGACTTCAAGCTGGTCAGCGGCGACTTGTCCGATGTCTCGCTGGCGGATTTCGCCGGCAAGAAAAAGTTGCTGAACATCGTGCCGAGCCTGGATACCGGCGTCTGCGCGACCTCGACCAAAAAGTTCAACGAAGCCGCCCTGAACGGCGCGGTGCTGATGGTGATTTCGGCCGACCTGCCTTTTGCGCAGGGCCGTTTCTGCACCGCCGAAGGCACCAGCAATGCAGTGACGCTGTCGACCATGCGCGGCGCGGAGTTCAAGCGCAACTACGGTGTCGACATCACCTCCGGCCCGCTGGCCGGCGTGACCGCACGTGCGGTGGTTGTGCTCGATGAAAACAACATGGTGCTGCATGCCGAACTCGTTCCAGAGATCAAGCAGGAGCCGGATTACGACGCGGCGCTGGCTGCTTTGAATTAAATTTGTGAGGCGTGAGGGGGAAGGTGAAAGGGGTGAGGAAGGTTTGCGAGACCATATCGCGCCTGCCCCGCCCGACCCCTTACCCCTCACCCTTCACGCCTTACCACTAACAACCATGCTGATATTCGACCATTCCCGCTCCGGCCGCACGGCCACTTCGCAACTGCCTGCTGCCGGTGGAAGCCTCGACGACCTGCCCGCCAGCCTGCGCCGCAAGCTTGCGCCCGCGCTGCCGGAAGTGTCCGAGCTCGACGTGGTGCGCCACTACACCCGCCTGTCGCAAAAGAACTTCTCGATCGACACGCAGTTCTATCCACTGGGCTCGTGCACCATGAAGTACAACCCGCGCGCGTGCAATTCGCTGGCGATGCTGCCGCAGTTTCTGGCGCGCCATCCGGCGAGCCCGGACGAAACAGGGCAGGGGTTTTTGGCCAGCATGTTCGAGCTGCAGGAAATGCTGAAGGACGTGACCGGCATGGCGGGCGTGTCGATGGCGCCGATGGCCGGCGCGCACGGCGAATTCGCCGGCGTGGCGATGATCCGCGCCTACCACGATGCGCGCGGCGACACCGCGCGGCGCGAGATCATCGTGCCGGACGCAGCGCACGGCACCAATCCGGCCACCGCCACGATGTGTGGCTATACCGTGAAGGAAATCCCCACGGACTCGTCCGGCGCGGTCAACCTGGATGCGCTGCGCGCCGCCGTCGGCCCACAGACCGCCGGCCTGATGCTGACCAATCCGTCGACGCTGGGCGTGTTCGAAACCACCATCTCCGACATCCAGAAGATCGTCCACGACGCCGGCGGTCTACTGTATTACGACGGCGCCAACCTCAACGCGATTCTCGGCAAGGTGCGCCCCGGCGACATGGGCTTCGACGTCATCCACATGAACCTGCACAAGACCTTCTCCACCCCGCACGGCGGCGGCGGGCCGGGCGCGGGTCCGGTCGGCGTGTCGACGCGGCTGCTGCCCTTCATGCCGATCCCGCTGGTGCTGAATGACAACGGCCTCTACCGTCTGGCAGGCGAAACCGATTTGCCGCAATCGATCGGCCGCCTGTCGGCCAATATGGGCAACGCCGGGGTGCTGATGCGCGCCTACATCTATGCGCGTCTGCTCGGACGCGAAGGCATGCACCGGGTCGCCGAATACGCCACGCTCAACGCCAACTACCTGATGGCGGAATTGCGCCGCGCAGGTTTTGAACTGGCTTACCCCGAGCGCCGCGCCAGCCACGAGTTCATCGTCACGCTGAAAAAACTGAAAGATGCCACCGGCGTGTCGGCGATGGATTTTGCCAAGCGCCTGCTCGATTACGGCTACCACGCGCCGACCACGTATTTCCCGCTACTGGTGCCGGAGTGCCTGCTGATCGAGCCGACCGAGACCGAAAGTCGCGAAACCCTCGATGGCTTCATCGCGGCGATGAAAGCCATCAAGCACGAAGCCGAAACCAATGCCGATCTGGTCAAGGGCGCGCCCTACAGCCTGCCAGTGCGGAGGCTGGACGACGTCAAGGCGGCACGCGAACTCGACCTGGCTTACAAACCTGCGGCATGACCGAGCCTGTCAGCCCCTACAAGGGCAAAACCGGCCTGCGGCGGTTGCTGAACGCCATGGGCTACACCTGGGACGGGCTGCGCGCGGCTTTCAGGCACGAGGATGCGTTCCGTCAGGAAGTGTTCCTCGCGCTGCTGCTGATCCCGCTGGCCGTCTATCTG
>NCHD01000115.1 GCA_002257045.1 Hydrogenophilales bacterium 16-61-112
GGCCAGCCGGGCGCATAGTCGATCACGGCATCGCGGATTTTCGAATCCACGCTGAAGGCGCCGTCGCCCTGCTCAAATGGAAAGCGGGCCAGGTCGCCTTTCAGAATCAGCCGGACATCGTCCGAGCGCCCCGCCAGCGTGGCGGCTTTCACCCAGTTAACAGTGTGGTCGCCGATGCTGACGGGCAAATAACGGTATACCGCACGGCCATCGGCGCGGGTCAGGTGCGCCGACAGGTCGATCACGCCCGGCTTGCCGGCGATCAATTCGTAGCGGCCCCTGGCTGTGCCCGCCGCGTCGGCATTGGCGAAGGCCAGGTCGTCGAGCATCAGCAAACGACCACGCGCCGTTTTTTTCCAGCCGCCACGGGCGCGCACCTGATCGAACTTGAGTTGTGGCTCGCGAAACAGCCTGGGCAGATCGACCATCAGCCCGGGCGAATCCATCTCGAAGACGCCCGCACGGACATCACCCTCGATGCGGCCGGTGAAATGGGTCAAGCCCGGCTGCGCGCCGGATGCAGCCAGGCCCAGATCGGTAAAACGCGCATTCACATCAAAGTTGTCCAGCCCCGGTCGCGCGCCCTGCCAGCGCACGCGCAACTCGTTGGCCATGCCTCGCGGCTGCAGCGCTTGCAGCCGCTGGCGGAGCGCGTCATCCATCGGCAGGCTCGGCAACATCGCCTGCCAGCCCCCCAGCCGCAGCGCCTGCGCGGTGAATTCGCGTGCCGTGTCGCTCCACATCCATCCCACGCCGAACGGCGCGCCCAGCGCCGCGCCCGGTAGTGCAATCCGCACGCCGTCAAAGCGCACGCGCTGCTGGTCCGCAAGCCGCTGCCACATGGCCTGGCCGCTGACCTGCTGCAGCCGCAGCGCCGGCAGGCCTGCGGCCAGAGTCGTCTCGATCTCACGCACATTGAGACCGGTAGTCGCACGGACCAACACGCCCTTTTCCAGCTCCAGGTTTACGCGCAATGCGCCGCGTCCCTGCTTCACCTGCACCGGCAAGGCCAGCCAGTTCGCCAGTTGCGGCAGCACCACGCCCGCGACGTTAGCATCGACATGGCCATTCCAGGTTTTGAGATCGTTGACCTTACGGGCACGCATCTGCGCCTCAATCGTCAGCGGCTGCGCCAAACTCGCGGGCGGCGTGGCGCGCAGGCTCAGGCGATGGCTGAACAGGCGATTGGTCAGCGTGAAATCAACTTCTGTCAGCACCAGCGGCGGCGCTGCACGCACCTCGTCCAGCCAGGTCAGGGTAGCCTGGCTGACATGCACTTGCCCCTGCCGCAGCAGCCAGTCGCTAAAGCCGCTATCCGACGATGCCGGGTTGACGGGAATGCCGCCCACATAAAAATGCCGGTCTCGCGCGCGGCGCACGCCAAGTGTCAGCCCCTGCAACTCGATGGAGGAAAAACGCGGCTCCAGCACCAACAGCGAGCGCCAGGCAAATCGCGCTTCCAGTTTTGGCAGGTACAGAGCGGGGCGATTCTGCCGGTCGTACAGACGCACCCCCCGCAAATAAAATTCGGGGCGCATCTGCTGCCACGTACCCGACACCGCTTCCAGCGTCACGCGCTGGCCCAGCGCGCGCGACATCAATTGAGCCACCGTATCGCGGTGCTCGGCGATATTGGGTAGCACCCAGAAAAACATCCATGCGGCAACACCCGCAAAGCCGAGCGCGGCGAGCGCAGCCAAGGCAGCCAGCCAACGCGCAGCACGACGCAGAAATAAGGAGAGCACAGGAAAAACCGTCATTGAGAGGGGAACTGAAGGTCGCTTGATTTTATGCGCTTACGACCGCTTTGCGACTCTGCGCGAGCCGCTAAATTCAAACCGCTCACGCATCGGTAAAGCGGTGGATCAGCCTGCGATCACGCTTGGTGGGGCGTCCCCTGATCGCAGCAGCCGGATTGACCGCCAGTTTCCGGTCGGCCATCTGCTGCTGCCGGCGCGCCTGACTGGCAGGGTCTTCCTGATACAGCGCCTGCGCTACCGGCGCAGGCCCGCGCTGCATCGACAGCCCGAGCACGACCCCGGTCCAGATGAAATCGCCACCCTCCAGTTCCAGCCGGTCGCCCGGTTTGATTTCGCGCGCGGGTTTGACGCGATCGCCATTCAGCTTGACACGCCCGTGCTCGATCGCCTGACTGGCGAGGCTGCGCGTCTTGAAAAAGCGCGCGGCCCACAGCCATTTATCGATCCGCATGGTTTCGATCGCGAGGTTTTCAGCACGCATCCAGATCCTTTCTGCTCCTGGGCGACCCGCTTCAGGATCAAGCCTCCGATATACTTTCCAGTTTGATACCCGGACGCCAACATGACCAAAATACTCGCTTTCTCCGCCAGCACCCGCCGTGACGCCTTGAACCGCAAGCTCATTCATGTCGCGGTCGATGCCACCCGCGCAGCAGGCGGTCATGTCACCCTGATCGACCTGGCGGACTACCCCCTGCCGCTTTACAACGGCGATCTCGAAGAAAAGGATGGCCTGCCCGACAACGCGCAGCGCCTGAAGGCCCTGTTCAAGGAACACGACGCGCTGCTGATTTCCAGCCCGGAATACAACAGCTCGATACCGGCGCTGCTGAAGAACACGATCGACTGGGTATCACGTGAATGGCAAGGCGAATCGGGATTGGTTCCTTATCAAAACAAGGTTGCCGCGATCATGGCCGCATCGCCCGGCAATTTGGGCGGCATGCGCATGCTGCCGCACCTGCGGCAGGTGCTGAATGCACTCGGCGTGCTGGTGTTGCCCGGTCAGTTCTCATTGTCGGATGCCGATACGGCTTTCGACGCTGAAAGCGGCGCACTGAAATCGCCGGCGCGCCTGCATTCACTGGTACTCGACCTGGTCGCCACCACGCAGGCACTGAAAAAAGCCTGAAAAAAACCCCGAAAACGGGGCTGAGCGTCTTACTGGGACAGCATTCTGTCCTTGGCGACAAAGTACTTGCGGGCATACGAAACCACTTGGGCGTCGCTCGGGTGATCCACGGTTTCCACCCCGATCACCTGATCAGCGACCTTGGGGTCATGGGCGTGGATGTGTTTGATCAGTTCGAGCTTCGCGTGGCCTGGCCCCACGACCAGGATTTCCTTCGCGCACCTCATAGCGTCCACCACCTCATGGTAGAAATGCTGGTCTTCGGGCTGGCGGCTGCCGCTGACCGAACCGCGCTTGCGCTGCAGGTGGCGATGCGGCTCAGCCGGCTTGACCACAGAGGTTTCGACGTCGTCAGGGCTGATATGCATGACGTGGGCTTCGTTATGGTCGATCCAGACGACTGCGTGATAGTGCGACATGGGATTCCTTTCGTATTAAAAAGATATATGAGTCTTGATTATAAACGGGTTGGCCATGCCAAAGCATGCATCCCCGCCCATTCCAAAACCCATCGTCAGAATAGGCACAGATCAGAAAGTATTCGCTACCGGGGCCTTGAGTTAAGCCCTTCTTCCCGCGTAAAATGCGCTGTTTCCCGGAACGTGTCCCGCTCAGCCGCAGGCCACGCGATTTATAAGGAGTACACCATGGCTGTTACCGTCGCTCAAAAAGCTGAAATCGTCACCAATTACCAGCGTGCCGCCGCCGACACCGGCTCCCCCGAAGTGCAGGTTAAGGCCAACATGAAGGATCACCACTCACGTCGTGGTCTACTGAAGATGGTGAGCCGCCGCCGCAAGCTGCTGGATTACCTGAAGCGCACCAACCTCGAAGGCTACAAGACCCTGATCGAACGCCTGAGCCTGCGCAAGTAAGCCCGGCAAAGCCACTGTAATGACACAGCATAGTGCTGCATCGGCGCAGTTGGCGGGTCTCCCGACCCCCTGAATTTCTCACGCCCCGCACTCGCGGGGCGTTTTCATTTGAAAGGAACTCGTGTGAGCGCAATCAAGAAAACCTTCACCTATGGCCGTCATCAGGTCACCCTGGAAACAGGCGAAATCGCCCGTCAGGCTGGCGGCGCAGTCCTCGTCAACATTGAAGATACCGTGGTGCTGGTCACCGTGGTTGCCAAAACGGATGTCAAACCCGGCCAGGACTTTTTCCCGCTGACGGTTGATTACCAGGAAAAAACCTACGCTGCCGGCCGCATTCCTGGTGGCTTCCTCAAGCGCGAAAGCCGCGCCTCCGACGGTGAAATCCTGATTTGCCGCCTGATCGACCGCCCGATCCGCCCGCTGTTTCCTGAAGGCTTTTTCAACGAAGTGCAGATCATCGCCACGGTGATGTCGTCCAACCCCGAAATCAGCGCCGACATTCCTGCGCTGATCGGTGCTTCCGCTGCGCTGATGCTGTCCGGTTTGCCGTTCGACGGCCCGGTGGGGGCAGCACGCGTCGGTTTCATCAACGGCGAATACGTGCTCAACCCGACCAACTCGGAGTTGAAAGACTCGGCACTCGATCTGGTCGTCGCCGGCACCGAATCCGCCGTACTGATGGTCGAATCCGAAGCGATGGAGTTGCCGGAAGACATCATGCTGGGCGCGGTGGTATTCGGCCACACCCAAATGCGTGCGGTCATCAATGCAATCAACGAACTGGCCGACGAAGCCGGTGCCGATTCATGGGACTGGCAGGCGCCGGCCGAAGATGCGGATATGGTGGAACGCCTAAAAACCCAGGCCGAAGCAGCTCTCCAGCAGGCTTACACCATCAAGCAAAAGCAGGCGCGCACCGCTGCGGTTGACGACATCCGCAACAAGGCTTACGCCGCACTGATTACCGCCGAGATGGACACTGTCGCCGCCAACGGCGTGAAGGATGCGTTCCACCGCCTCGAAGCCAGCGTGGTGCGCAATCGCATCCTGTCCGGCCAGCCGCGTATCGACGGCCGCGACACCCGCACCGTGCGCCCGATCACCATCCGCACCGGCGTGCTGCCGCGCACCCACGGTTCCGCCCTCTTCACCCGCGGCGAAACCCAGGCGCTGGTTGTCACCACGCTCGGCACCGGTCGTGATGAGCAGACCATCGACGCGCTCGAAGGCAGCTACTCCGACCGCTTCATGATGCAATACAACATGCCCCCCTACGCCACCGGCGAAACCGGTCGCGTAGGGGCACCGAAGCGCCGCGAAGTCGGCCATGGCCGTCTCGCCAAGCGCGCGCTGATGGCGGTGCTGCCATCGAAGGAAGAATTTGGCTACACCATGCGCGTG
>NCHD01000116.1 GCA_002257045.1 Hydrogenophilales bacterium 16-61-112
CAAGCATCAGCTTCGTTCTCAAACAGTCCCCCGATCAACCCGCCTCACTTTGGCAGTAAGGCCAGGATGATCCCGCTGCGGCTTGTCCAGGTGATACCCCTGCACCATGTCCACCCCAATCTCCCGCAACATGGTCAGGGTGCGGGCATCCTCGACGAACTCGGCAACGGTCCGTTTCCCCATGCCACGCGCCACATCGGCAATCGCTTTGACAAACACCTGGTTGTCCCGGTCGGTCGGCAGGTTGCGCACAAACAGGCCGTCGATCTTCAATGTGTCGACCTGCAGATGCTTGAGATAGGCAAAGGAGGAAAAGCCGCTGCCGAAGTCATCCAGGCAGACACCGCAACCGGTCGTGCGCAGCGACTCGATGAAGCGTTGCGCGTCGGCCAGATCGCTGACGGCGCTGGTCTCAGTGAGTTCCACCTGCAAACGCGCAGGCGCTACGCCATTGTCGCGCAACAGGTCATCAATGTACTGCGGCAAGCGCGGGTCATCGAACGAGCGGCCCGAGATGTTCACCGCCAGATCGGGCATGTCGGGGCGTTCACGCAGCAGGCGGATCGATTCGGCCAGCACCCAGCGATCGATGTCGAGGATCTTGCCGCTCTTTTCGGCCAGGGGAATAAAGCGACCCGGCATGATCAACTGGTCCGGATGCTGCTCGTCGACCATACGCACCAGCGCCTCAAGATGCGCCAGCTCCCCACTTTGGGCATGGTAGATACCCTGAAAGTGAAGTTGCAGCAGGTTATTTTCCAGCGCGTAGGTGATGCGGTCGTTCCAGGTCAGGTGCTCGACCATGAAACGGGACTTGTCGAGATCCGGGCGGTAGACCCGCCAGGTGTTCTTGCCCGCCTGTTTGGCCTGATACATGGCCATGTCGGCATGGGCAACCAGTTCGTCGCTATCGGCTGCCTGACTGGGATAGAGGGCAATACCGACGCTGGTGGTGAGGCGCAGATTCTGCCCTTCGAAACGGAAGGGAATGGCCGCAACCGCGCGCACCACCCGCTCCGCCAACTGGATCACGGTGTCTTCATTGGCATTGGGCACCAACAGCGCGAATTCGTCGCCGCCAAGGCGCGTTAACACCTCGTTGCGCCGCACCAGTGTGCCGATCTCGCTGGCCACCCGTATCAACAAGGCGTCACCGGCCCGATGACCAAAGCTGTCATTGACCACTTTGAATTCATCGAGGTCGAAGAACAGCAGGGCACCCTGGCTGTTATTGCGTTCGCAATCGACCAGCATGTGCTGGATTTCCTGCTCGAAACGGTGCCGGTTATACAGGCCGGTGAGCGCATCCCGCTCTGCGAGATAGGCCAGCTGGGCTGCTGTCTGGCGCTCGTGGGTGACATCCTCGTAAATCCACAGGTGACCAATGAAGTGGCCATCCTGATCGCGTACCGGATAGTTCAGCTGAGTCACCACCCGGCCGTCGGCCATGGCGATTTCAAAGCTGTCAGACACCTCGCGGGTTTCCAGAACAGACAACAGGTGTTGGGAAAAATGGTCCGGACGCGACAGGACACTGCTGGAATGGGACAACACCTCGGCGGCAGTCATGCCCATCAGCGGGGTCTCCTGGGCAATCATCCAGATGCGCTGAAATGCCGGGTTGTGATAAACCACCTTGGCCTCTGTGTTGACCAGGAGGATGCCGAGATTCATGGCCGAGAGGAGCGAAACCAGCCGGGCACGTTCGATCTGCGCTTCCTGCGCAAAGCGCCGTTGGGTGGCCTCGGACAATCCGAGTTCACCGAGGGCTTCACGCAGGCCCTGCTCGGCCTGCTTCAGGGCCGCGACATCGCGCAAGCTGGTACGCAAGCCCAGGTAATGCTGGTTTCGATCATAGATGGGCTGCCAGTTGGCCGACAGGCACAGTTCGCTATCGTCTTTGCACCGCATGCTGAATTCGTAACCGGCCCCCGCCTTGCCCTGCAGGGCCTCTTTCATGGTGAGCCGGACGCTCTCACGTTCCTTTGAAGGGATCAGGCATAGAGGAAAATCCGGCATAGTCAGGCATTCCTCCGGGCTGAAACCGAGCATGCGCTGCACCGTTGGGTTCACCCACAGCAATTTCCCATCGGGCGCTAGCCACAGTTCAAGGTCATACGTGAAATCGGCAATCGCGTGGAAGCGTTCTTCACTCTGCTCCAGCAGACGGATGCGTTCACGGATCGCTGCAGTCATGCCATTGAAGGCATCGGCCAACTGGCTTACTTCATCATGCCCCGACACCTTGACCGTGGCTTCGTAATCGCCTGCCGCCACGGCTTGGCTAGCTTGGGTAAGTTTGGCCAGGTGACGCGTCATCCAGATGCCCAGGGCGGTCAGGAGCAGAATCGACAGCACAACCTCGGCAGCGGCGATAAGCAAACTCTGGCGTAACAAATGCGCACGCGATTCCTCGAGAAACCCGGAGGACAAGCCAAAGGCCAGCTGGCCTAGTGTCTGGTCTGCCAGACGAATTGGTACAGATAGATTGAACTGTCCCTGTTCGGACTCGTCGAGGTTTAGGTCAGCGCTGACAACAGGTAGCGGTAGATCGGCAGGTCGGCCCACGGCAGAAAGCACATTGCCGTAGCGGTCTTGCAGTACCAGGTAGGTGATGCCCTTCTCGCTGCGGATTTCCTCCAGAATATCCTTGAGCGTGCCGTAGTCGCGCTGCGCCAGCGGAGACGCCAGCGACGCGTTGAACAGGGTTTTGAGTTCGGCGACCCGCACTTGCGCCTGATCCAGCAAGCTGGCATTGGTCAGGCGCAAGCTGTTGACCACCAGCAGGCTCAGCATGACCACCTCGACAAGCACGCTTGCCAGGAGCAGCTTGGCGCGCAGGGAACGAAAATGAAAAATCAAGGCGATCTCTGGATCAGGCGTTTGACCTCGCGGGCGGAACGGTCAAGCGAGCGCAGTTCCTCCGGGGTAACCAGGCGCATCCCCTTGTAGGCATTGCCCGCATAAAATTGGACGCCCTCTGGTGTCTTTGCAAATTGCAGCAACGCTGCCTGAAGCCGATCCGCCTCCTGTTTCATGCGCGGGTGAACAATCCAGATGAGGGCAGGCACCTGCGGCAATTCGGCAAACACCTGAATCTGCTCGAGGGTTTCCGGCGGCAATTGCCGCAAGCCGGCGGGTGAAATGACGCCCATCAGGCTTTCCCCTTGTTGCACCGAGAAACCGACGCTGTTATGGCTAGGAAAAAGCATGGCCCGATAATCCCGCCCCTGCTCAAATCCTCGGTCCTCCAACCATTGCTGAGCCTGCAACACAATCAGGCCCATAGAATCAAAAATCGCCAGGTTGCGTCCGCGCAATTCTTCAATCTGCTTGATTGGCTTGTTTTTAGCCGTGATCAGGATGGCCCGGTTGGCTGCAAGATAGGTCGCCATAGGCAGGAACCCGGCCTCCATCTGGCTCAGGCGAGCCAGATGCGGCGCCGTCACCAGCAGGTCGAAATCCCCCGCCAGGGTAGCGTGCTGGAACCTTTTGAAATCGGTGGAAGTGACCATCTCTACCGGGCGCTGCAATTCCCGCTCCAGATAAACGCGCAACGGCTGATAACTGGTCAACAGCACTTTCGCGCTCAGGCGACTAGGCTTCTCATTTTATATTTACCCTCAACCCAATCTTGGCTACAAGCTTGGGTAGTTTTCATGTGCAAGCCATATCTATCAAACTTAAAAGAACGGCAATATGGCAGCCAACTTTAAAAATTAAAACGACTTGTAAGGTGTGCTTAGGTAGCTTGACGCGTAACAACGGTACAAAAAACCACATTCCACTGGATGGAAAACTAACCAGCACTTTATTAATATTCAACTACTCTACCATCTCCATGGCAGCGCCCCTCCCCCTGTGCTTTTGCCGCAAAAAACCGCGCCACCACCTCCAGCTTGCGCGTCCGCGTCATCGCCGGCAACGAATTCAATAACAACTTGCCATACGGCTTGTCTGCCAACCGGGTATCGCAAATCATCAACACGCCGCGATCCATCTCGGTGCGCGAGGAAAGCAGGGGTCAAAATCCGGGGTCAGAAAGAATGAGTTGCTGCGCGAGGCGTCCCGATTGCGCTGTGTCAGCAGTCGCGGCTGGTCGAAACCTCGAATGGTCAAGCGACGACATTCACCCTACGCCAGCCATGTTCGCCCCAGACCCCGAAGCCAACCATTGGCAAAGCGGCAGCGTAACGCGATTTCTATCTAAACGAACAGTATTGAGACCTGACCCTGGTATCCCTGGTATCCACAAGCTGCAGCCTCAGGGCCGCAGCCCTGAGGCTGCTGGCGCGGCTAGGCGAACTTCATCGCTTGCGGGATGGCATGCTTGAATAGTTGAAGGGGCGGGTGACATCAGGCTGGAAAGAAGAGTAAGTTGAATGTACGACCATTGGATTGCCCGCTATGCAAATCGTCTTGGTTCAACCCATGCCGTTTGAATTTCCTTTCGGAAGGTTGACGCCCCGTTTCCTGGGTAACCTGGATGCAACCGCCGGCCGAACGTTGGGGAATCTGTACTATTGTTGTGTAAGCATCAACAATCTAGCTTGATTAAACCCATAACAATTCCGCATGCCTTTCCTATCCGATCCGCTGGCCGAACTTCGTCGGTTGTACCTCGATCAGCTTCCTGTTCGGTTGGCGACGATTCGTACCCATTATCGAAACCTGACTCCTGGAGCC
>NCHD01000117.1 GCA_002257045.1 Hydrogenophilales bacterium 16-61-112
GCAAGTTCAGGAAGACAACGAACCCTACGACCAGATCAACGTGGTGCCGATGCTGGACCTGGCCTATGTGCTGCTGGTGATTTTCATCATCATGACCACTGCCTCGGTGCAGGGCATCAAGGTCAACCTGCCGAAGGCAAGCGATACGCCCAGTCTGGCCAAACCTAAAACCAAGGCCATCACCATCGACCAGGCCGGCCAGGTGTATCTCGACGCCTACCCGGTCAGCATCGACGAACTACGCACCCAGCTCACCTCGCTGAAAGCTGCCGATCCCGAACTGCCGGTGGTGGTCAAGGGCGACACGGCGGTGAACTACGGCAAGGTGATGGAAGTGCTCGAACTATTGGGGCAACTCGACATTACCCAACTGGGTCTCGTCACCCAGAAACCGGTCAAGTAAGGCTGGCCTGGCGTTGCACTGGCACTGGTGGTCGCCGTCCTGCTGGTGTTGTGGCTGAAGGATGTGGTGACGTCGGGTAAGCCGTCGAAACCGATGAAGGTGCAGCAGATCACTCTGTTGCGCCCGCCGCCTCCGCCGCCGAAGCCGCCGGAGGAAAAACCGCCGGAACCGGAAAAGGTCGAACAACCAAAGGAAGAGGTCAAGCTCGACCAGCCTCAGCCCGAAGCACCCCCTCCGCCGCCCGGCGGTATTCCTGACGGACCTGCCGGTGGCATGGAGACTTCGAAGACGAACTGAAACGTGCCAAACGCCTGCAAGGCAAGGATTACCGGGTGGTCGCGCAGATATGGTTTGGCCCGACGGGTGCCGTCAGCCGGGTGCAACTGGATAAGGGCACGGGCGACGTTGAGCTGGATGAGGCGCTACGCCAAGAAATCATGCAGGTAACACTGCGTGAGGTTCTGCCGGGTGATATTCCTCAACCAGTGCGCTTGCGTGTGGTGTCACGCTAACGGCCTGGCTTAAACCCTGTTTTCAAGTATGTATTTTGAAGAGTGATGTATGAATACGATAAAAGTTAAATCCCTCGTGGCTGCGCTGAGTTTCGCGCTTGCGGTACCCGTTTCCCATGCGGATGAGCGGGAGCAGCTGGAGGCACTACGGGCGACGACGCTGGCAATTGTCGATGCACTGGTAGCCAAAGGTATTCTCAGTGATGACGATGCTGAAAATCTGCTCAAGCAGGCGAGGCAAAAAGGGCAGGAGCAAGCGGATGCCGCCGCCAAGGCTGCAGTAGCAACAGGTGTGGTGCGGGTTCCTTACATACCCGAACACGTGAAGCGCGAAATCAGTGAGCAAATTCGTCAGGAAGTGGTGGCGCAAGCTAAAACTGAGAGCTGGGGCAATGTCAATGCTGTGCCGGAATGGGTGGATCGCCTGAAATGGTCGGGTGATTTCAGGCTGCGTTCCCAGGGTGATTACTACGCGGACGGCAATGCCCCCGGGAGCAATTTCATATTCGAACCCGATGGGTTGGGTAGCATCTTTGACCCAATCAACACTGAAACCGACCGTCAGCGTTTGCGCATCCGGGCACGCCTGGAGTTGGCGGCAAAAGTCACTGACAACGTATCCGCTGGTTTCCGCATCACTACGGGTAATACAAACGACCCGGTCTCCACCAATCAAACTCTGGGGTCTGATTTTAATAAGTATTCGCTGGTGCTGGATCGGGCGTTTGTGAAAGCCAAACCGTGGGACTGGCTGTTAATTTCAGGCGGGCGTATCCCGAATCCCTTTTTTAGCACTGACCTGGTATGGGACGACGA
The DNA here is from genome assembly GCA_002257045.1 of Hydrogenophilales bacterium 16-61-112. GTDB lineage: Bacteria > Pseudomonadota > Gammaproteobacteria > Burkholderiales > Thiobacillaceae > Thiobacillus. Next base: position 1,732 of record NCHD01000117.1, read on the forward strand.
CCTCAATTTTGATGGTGTGGCGGCCACGTTCACGCCCTGGATGCATAGTGAAAACGATGCCAAGCCATTTTTCACCGTGGGCGCGTTTCCGCTGCAGGAGGTGGAATCGTCAGAGTTCAATCTTGCGCGCGACAAATGGCTGTATGCAGCGCAGGCCGGGCTGGACTGGAAAATGGATGCCGATACCCGTTGGCGTTTTGGCCTGGCTTTTTACGATTATCGAAATATTGCTGCTGAAAAAGATCCGGTTGACGGGGATGGCTTTTATGATTACTCCGATTCGGTTTTGAAAACTAAACAGAAAGGCAACACGCGGTTTCAGGTGGCGCCAACTGATGACCCGGGTCTGTATGGCCTTGCCGCAGATTATTCATTGGTTAATTTGAATGCCACAGTGGATATGGCGCAATTCGAGCCCTTGCATGTGATTCTGGATGGCGATGTAGTGAAGAACGTCGGTTACGACGAGGCCAAGGTTAACAATTTGCTTGTGAATGGACAGGGTGCCCAGACGCTGGGTTGGCAAGCCAAAATCACGGTAGGTTGGGTTTCGATTCAGAAGCAGGACGACTGGCAGGCATTTTTGGGGTATCGCCATCTGGAGCGCGATGCGGTTCTGGATGCCTTCGCCGATTCCGATTTCCGTCTGGGCGGTACCAACAGCAAGGGATTCTTCATCGGCGGCTCATATGGTCTGGATCGCAACACCTGGCTCTCTGCCAAGTGGTTGTCAGCAGATCAGATCGTAGGTGAGCTGTTTGGGGTGGATGTGCTACAGGTGGATTTCAATGCCAAGTTCTAGGTGGCTGTTGGTGTCGCTGCTATTGGCCTGTTTGCCAGGGCGGGCATTCGACATGGAGCGCGATAACTGGCTGATACCGGAGTTGCCGTCGCTCACACCCGGGACGCGCACGCAATATGATCCAATCGAGTTCGCACGCATCAAGGCAACCGGCAATGACCGTGAGCCGGTTTATGCTGAAGGCAAACAGATTGAGCTGATTGCCGCCGCAGCCGCAAACAACATCAAGCAGGTGGAAGCCTTGCTGAAATTGGGTGTCAATCCCAATACTCGCGTCGATCAATGGGGCGAAAATGCACTAATGCATGCTGTCTTGCTCAGCAATATCGAAATGGTGCGCATGCTGCTCGACGCAGGAGCAGACCCAAACTTGAGGATGCGCGGCTTCACGCCGTTAGGGATGGCATCGTTGCGTGGAGATGCCCAGATCGTTCGCCTGTTGCTGAAGGGTGGTGCGGATGTCGACATGAAAAGCAGCGACAGCAATACGCCAATTCTTGCCGCCACCATCATGCATCGAACCAATGTGGTTCGCGAACTGTTGGCGTATCAGCCCGATATGACGATCTGGAATCGTGAAGGCCGGGTCAGTCTGGGGGTTGCAGTCGAGGATGGTGCAAAGGATATCGTTGTGTTGATGCTGGAGGCGAGCACTGATCCCAATTTGATGGATCGAAATGGCAATCGACCGTTGTACTGGGCGAAGGAGCGGTATGACATCGCAGTCATGTTGGTGAGTCGAGGTGGCTTCTGATTTTCTTTTTCGGTGATGCGTTGTGCTCAGTTTCTGGAACTTAATGATGAATCAAATTAACCGAAATTCAGCAGCTTTGGCTGTGCGCTCGCTGTTATCCCATATGGGTTCACTATCAATTGCTTTGATGCTGTGCATGGCTGCGGTCAGCTTGCATGCCGAGGCTTCCGATAAAAAGTCCGGGCGTGAACGCGAGGCTTTGCGCCGAGTGCAACAACAGCTTGTGCAGGCGCAAGGCCAAATTGCGACGCTGGAACAGGAGAAAGCCAAGTTGACCGAGGATCTGGGTAAATCCCAGGCGGCATCGAAAGTGGCAGAAGATCAGGCTGCGAGCCTGCAACGTGAAGTTAAAGCAGGCAAGCAGCAGCAGTCATCGCAAGCAAAAGAACTTGTGCTTGTCAAAGCAGAATCGAGCACTACCGCACAGCAGTTGGCCGATATGCGTAAGAGTCTGGATGAAACGACGCAGGCGTTGAAACAGGCCACAGCGGATAAAAATAATCTGGAAGCAGTCAAGGGCCATAACGAACGCGAAATCGGTGTGTGTGAGAGCAAAAATATGGCGCTCTACGGATTGGGTCGGTCACTGATGGAACGATTCGAACATAAAACGTGTGGCGAAATTTTAGTGCAAGGTGAGCCTTTTAGCGGGCTTAATAAAGTGGAGGTGGAAAACTTGCTGGAAGAGTATCGGGACAAGCTGGATGATCAAAAGCTGATAAAACCGCCTGGTAGTTGAGTGATATGGCAGTTTGAACACGCGAGTCATAGATTGGAATTCGGGTGTTGTTATGAGC
>NCHD01000118.1 GCA_002257045.1 Hydrogenophilales bacterium 16-61-112
CTATGCGTTTCCGCGGGACAGTTCTGCGTCGATTCTGACGTCTGGCTTGCTGGGTGAGCAATACATCGGCCTGGACGCTGGGGGGGACAGCGTGAAACTCAAGGCGAATGACCGCATCCTCATCACGCAGGATGCGGTGGTGCTGGAAAATCTGATTGGCCGTTTTTTGTACGACAAGGCGCAGGAAGGAACTCCGCAATGACATTCCCGCAGGCAGGGTTTTCCCGGCTGACGCGTGCACTGTCGGCGCTGGGCATGTTGATGGCCGCCTTGCCGGGACAGGCTGACACCATTAACTTGCAGCAGGCTGTGGAAATGAGCCTGACGGCCGACCCCCGCATCAAGGAAAGCGAGCAGGTCGTCGAGGCGGCGCGCGGCCTGTTGCAGGAAGTCCAGGGCAACGCCGGATGGCGCGTGGGGATGAATGCGTTCATCGGCCTTGCGCCCAAGGTTGAAGGCGGGTTTTACCAGGGGGGTGGGCAGGCCTGCACGGCGTTTCCCTGCACCCCGCGGAGCGACGGCAATGAATTCAACGGCTTGTCGGACTGGACGCATATCAGCTTTTCGCTGATCAAGCCGCTGTTCACCTTTGGCAAGCTTGAGCACTATAGCGAGGCTGCGCAGGGCAATATCGACATCAAGCGCGGCGAGCTCAAAAAAACCCGCACGGATACGGTCTATGACACGAAGCGCGCCTATTACGGCTATCTTGCCGCGCGCGATATCCGGATCTATCTGGACGACATGCTGGGGCGGCTTGAAAAAGAACTAGGCAATGTCGAAAAAAGTCTGACGGACGACACCGGCACCGCCAGGCAGTCTGATTTATATGCGCTGCAAACCGCCAGAGGGCTGCTGTCGAAGTATGCCAACCAGGCGCGTGCGCTCGAAAAAATCAGCCTTGATGGCCTCAAAGTGTTGACGGGCATCGGTCTGGCCGGCGAATTGAAGGTGGCTGACGACCGCATCGAGCCGGTACCTTTTCCACAGGCCGACCTGGCTGAATTCAAGTCGCGCGCGATGCAAAGCCGTCCGGAAATGGAGCAGCTCGAAGCCGGTCTTCGCGCCCGTCGCGCGATGGTGGCGGCTAAAAAGTCCGATCGCATGCCGGACGTCTATGCCGGCGTGATTGGCCAATTCAACTACGCGTCGCGACGTGATAGGCTGGATAATCCCTACCTGAGCGATTCCTTTAACAATGCAGGTCTCACCCCTGTCGTCGGAGTGAAATGGGACACGGTATTTGGCGTGGCCAGCGCGCGCATCAACCAGGCGCAGGCCGAACTGGAGGCCCTCAATCACAAGAAGGCCTTTGCCCTCGAAGGCGTGCCGTATGAAGTCAGCGAGGCCTACGCACACGCCGAGGCCAATTTTGCCTCGCAGCGCGAGTTGGCGATGGGCGCGGCGGCAGCGCGGCGCTGGCTGGTTTCAGCACTGGCCGACTTTTCGGCCGGGCTGGAAAGCGCCGACAAGATGGCAGATGCGCTGAAGAACTATGTGCTGGCGCAGACCGAATATGTACGCACGATCAACGATTACAACGTGAATGTCGCGCAGCTCGCGCGTTTGACGGGTGAACTCAAGTAAGCGGCGGGAGTCTACCCGTGTGCCTAAACCCATTATGAACAGGAAGATTTAATGAATATGTTGCGTTCTTTTTTGCTGTCGCTGGCACTGGTGTCTGGTTTGAATGCCACTGGCGCCTGGGCTGCCGACACCCCGCCGGACGTATTGGCGCGCACGACCACACAGGAGGTTCTGTCCATCCTGAAGCAGGACAAGGACGTTCTCAGCAACAACCAGGCCAAGGTTTACCAGCTGGTTGAAGCCAAGATCCTGCCAAACTTCGACTTCAACCGCATGACCCAGCTTGCTGTTGGCAAGCACTGGCCGCGTGCGACCGCAAAACAAAAACAATCGCTGGTGGCCGAATTCCGCAACTTGCTGGTGCGCACCTATTCCAGCTCGCTCACGGCGTTTTCCGGCCAGACCGTTGATTTCAAGCCGATGGCGATGAAGCCGGACGACACCGACGTGACCGTGCGTTCCGAAATTCGCCAGCCGGGCGGTCAGCCGATCCCCATCGATTACAGCATGTACAAAACCAGCTTCGGCTGGAAGGTATACGACGTTGCGATCGACGGCGTGAGCCTGGTCACCAACTACCGGGCATCCTTCTCCAGCACCATCCGCCAGAGTGGTATCGACGGCTTGATCAGTACGCTCGCAGCGCAGTCGGCCCAGCCTCCTCGCGGGGCCGCCAAGCCGGCGCCCCGCCCCGGATTGTGATGACCTGCGACGGAAACTGTTGCCGTATTGCCGGCGCGGTTACCGTGGATACGGTGGGAGGGCTGTTGCGCGAATTGCACCCGCAACTTGAAAGCGGGATCGACACGCTTGATTTTAATGGCGTTGAACACGCTGATTCGGCAGCGCTGACGCTGATCTTCAGCGCCATGCGCCACGCCCGGGGCGCCGGCCACGCGCTTGTCAGCATTGGTTTGCCCGCCAGTTTCACCACCCTCGCCGAACTCTATGGCGTGTCCGATCTGCTCCCGCAATGACCCTGGCCCATCCGGCCATCAGCGTACGCGATCTGTGCAAACGCTTTCGCGCGACCCAGGCGCTTGACGGCGTTTCGCTCGATATTCAGCCCGGCGAGTTTTTTGGTCTGCTCGGGCCCAACGGTGCCGGTAAAACCACCCTGATTTCCATCCTTGCCGGGCTCACCCGCGCCGACTCCGGTCATGCCGCCATCATGGGGCATGACGTGGTGCGCGACTACCGGCAGGCGCGTCGTGCGCTCGGCGTGGTGCCGCAGGAACTGGTCTACGACCCGTTTTTCAATGTGCGCGAAACCTTGCGCATCCAGTCTGGCTATTTTGGACTTCGGCACAACGATGGCTGGATCGACGAAATCATGCATCACCTCGATCTCACCCCGCACGCCGACAAGAACACGCAAAACCTGTCGGGCGGCATGAAGCGCCGCCTGCTGGTGGCGCAGGCGCTGGTGCACAAGCCGCCGGTGATCGTGCTCGACGAACCCACCGCCGGCGTTGATGTTGACCTGCGCCGATCGTTGTGGGAATTCATCAGCCGCCTCAACCGTGAAGGCCATACCATCCTGTTGACCACGCATTATCTGGAAGAGGCGCAGGCACTGTGCGGCCGCATCGCCATGCTCAAGGCCGGGCGCATCGTGGCCTGCGACACCACGCGCAACCTGTTGCATCACGCCAACGAACATTGCGCCGCGTTGCGCCTCGCAAGCGCACCGCCTGCTGCCTGGGCAGCGCGCCTGCAAGTGCTGCCAGACGGTGGCTGGCGTTTCAATTTCAGCGATTACAGCGAGCTCGAAACCCTGCTGGCCGAAGTGCGTATGGCGGGTGGGCAGGTGACCGAAATGCAGTTACTGGAAGCCGATCTGGAGGATGTCTTTACCGACATCATGAAGCGAACATGAGCGGCTTTCTTGCGTTGCTCTACAAAGAACTCCTGCGCTTCTGGAAAGTGGCGGTGCAGACCGTGGTTGCGCCAGTCGTCACCGCGCTGCTGTATCTGGGTACCGGGGCTGGTGATGATGAGCATGTTGCAGAATGCTTTTTCCAACAGTTCGTCGAGCCTGATCCAGTCCAAGATCACCGGCAATATCGTGTTCGTGCTGTTGCCGCCGCTGTCGTACCTGCAATTTTTCGGCGCATATCTGATTGCCGCGATTGTGCGCGGCCTGATGGTGGGGCTGGGGGTATGGGTGGTGACACTCGGTTTTTCCGGATTCACTCTGCCACACCTCGGCTGGCTGCTTGCGTTTTCGCTGCTGGCCTGCGGGCTGATGGGCGCGCTCGGCATCATGGCGGGTATCTGGGCGGAAAAATACGATCAGCTGGCGGCGTTCCAGAATTTTTTGATCCTGCCGCTGACGTTCCTGTCCGGCGTGTTTTATTCCATCCATTCGCTGCCCGCCTTCTGGCAAACCGTGTCGCACTGGAACCCGGTGTTTTACATGATCGACGGCTTTCGCTACGCCTTTTTGGGGCAGTCCGACATCGCCCCGGGGTTCGGATTGCTGGTCGTGGCGGGCAGCTTTGTGGCAATATCCGCGCTTTCGCTCCTGATGTTGAAGAGCGGTTACAAATTGAGGCATTAAGCATGGTTACCCCCGACAATATCAAAGGCTGGATCAGCGAAAAATTACCGTGTGATTTCATCGAACTGGATGGCGACGGCCAGCATTTCAATGCGGTCATCGTCAGCCCGTCGTTCAGTGGCAAAAACATGATCCAGCAGCATCGTCTGGTTTACGATGCGCTGGGCACCCGCATGCACGCGGAAATCCACGCGCTGTCGATGAAAACCTACACGCCTGAAGAGTGGGCCAAACGCTGAATGGAATCCCTGCTTATTCAGGGCGGCAACAAGCTGACCGGTGAGGTACGCATTTCCGGCGCCAAGAACGCCGCGCTGCCGATTCTGACTGCCAGCCTGCTGAGCGCCGAGCCTTTGCAGCTCAGCAACGTGCCGCATCTGAAGGACATCAGCACCATGCTGGCGCTGCTGGGCCACATGGGCGTGCGCGTCACGCTGGACGAACAGAATCAAGTCACCTTGTGCGGCGAATCGATTCCCCACAAGGACGCCCCCTACGAAATGGTGAAAACCATGCGCGCCGCGATCCTGGTGCTGGGTCCGACGCTGGCGCGCTTTGGCGAAGCGCGCGTTTCCATGCCCGGCGGCTGTGCCATCGGCTCGCGCCCGGTTGATCTGCATATCAAGGGTTTGCAGGCGATGGGGGCGGAAATTCACATCGAGCACGGCTA
>NCHD01000119.1 GCA_002257045.1 Hydrogenophilales bacterium 16-61-112
CTTGTGCGGCTGGCGCGAGTCGGGATTGCAGATTGCAAGCAGGTGGGCGATGCCGTAGGCGCGCGCACTGTTCAATACCGGCAGGCTGTCGTCGACAAACAGGGTGCGGGCCGGGTCGAACGGCTCGACGGCCTGCAAGCCCTGCCAAAAATCCGGATGTTCTTTCGGCAGGCCGATCTGGTGCGATGAAATCAGCGCATCGAAATGCGGCTCAAGGCCGGTTTCACGCATTTTCAGATCGAGGCTTTTGGGATGCGCGTTGGTCACCATGGTGATTCGCCGGCCGGAAGCCCGCACCGCCTGAAGGAACGCTGGCACATCGGGGCGCACGGCGATCAGGTGCGCGACTTCCTGTTTCAGCTGGACGATGTCCAGCGCAAGTTCGCGCGTCCAGAAGTCGAGGCAATACCAGTTGAGCGTGCCGGCATGACGTTCGTAATGCGTATCCAGATGCGCCTGCGCCACCGCTTCGTCGAGGCCGTGATATTCGGCGTAGCGGCGCGGCATGTGCTCGCGCCAGAAGTGGTTGTCGAAATAGAGGTCGAGCAGGGTGCCGTCCATGTCGAGGAGAACGGTATCGATCCGATCCCACTCCGGCATCACGCCACGATGCGGTTGACTGGGCTGCGACATGCGTTCAGAACAACTCGTCTTTGGACATGCCGCGGCGGCGCAACAGCTGCCGCAGCACGCGCAGCGACTCCATCTGGATCTGCCGCACGCGTTCGCGCGTCACCTGCAATTCGGACGCCAGGTCCTCCAGCGTGCAGGCTTCCAGGCCATTCAGGCCAAAACGCCGCTCGATCACCCAGCGCTGCTTGTCGTTCAGCTGCGTCATCCACTCGGTGACGTGATGGCCAATTTCCTCGAGCTGAAGCATTTCGTCCGGCAGATGAATGTTGTCGTCGGCAATCGCCTCGCCCATCGACAGCGTGGGGTCAATGTCCAGCGGTGCGTCGAGCGAGGTGACGCGTTCGTTCAACAGCATGATGCGCCGTACATCCTCGACGGGGTGACTGGTGAGCGCCGCGATATCCTCCATCGTGGCATCGACGGTGCCATGGGTTTCGAGGTGGCGCTTGGCGCGCAAGTAGATGTTGAGTTCCTTGATGATGTGCACCGGCAGCCGGATCGTGCGCGACTGGTTCATGATCGCGCGCTCGATGTTCTGGCGGATCCACCAGGTGGCATAGGTCGAAAAGCGGAAACCGCGCTCGGGGTCGAATTTTTCCAGCGCGTGGATCAGCCCCAGATTGCCCTCCTCCACCAGGTCGAGCAACGTCAGGCCGCGGTTGGCGTAGTGCTTGGCGATGTTGACCACCAGCCGCAGATTGCGCTCGATCATGGTCTGCCGCGCGTCGAAATCGCCCTGCACCACAAGGCGTGCCAATGCCGCTTCCTCGACCGCCGTCAGCAGCGGCGACTTGCCGATTTCGTTGAGATAAAGCTGGGTGACGTCGACCTGCGATTCGCCGAGGATGGCCGATGCCAGTTCCTCCGCACTATCCACCGCAGCGTGCTCCGGCTCGCCCGCTTCACTCAGTGGCAGATTTTCGGCTTCTTCGATGGGGTCTTCACCCGGGTCATGGCTCATGAACGCTCCGGCAGGTAATCAAGGGGATCAAGCGGCTTGCCATAGCGGCGAACTTCAAAATGCAGCTTGACCCGGGCGGAATCACTGTCTCCCATCAAGGCTATTCTTTGTCCGGCCGTCACGCTGTCGCCTTCTTTGACCAGGATGGTTTCGTTGTGCGCATAGGCCGATAGAAACTCGCCCGCGTGTTTGACGATCAACAGCTTGCCATAGCCACGCAGGCCGCTGCCGCTGTAGACCACTTTGCCTGCGGCGGTCGCGATCACCGGCGTGTTGCGCGTGCCAACGATATCGATGCCCTTGCCGCCCGCCGCGCCAAAGCGTCCGGCAAGCGTGCCCTCGGCAGGCCACAGCCAGCTGCCCTGAGCCGCAACTGCAGCGGGCGTCGCAGGGACAGGCGTCGGCGAGGGAGTAACGGCAGACACCGGCGGCTTGACGGCAACCGTTGCCGGACGCGTAACCTGCGCCCAGTTGGCGTCCGAGTATGGCAGCAAAACGGCTTGTGGCGTTCGCAACAGGGAGGGTTCCGCCAGCGGCCGCGCTTCGATCCTGGGGCCGTCGTCCAGTGGCTGAATTTCGACCGCGCCTGGCGGCGGCGTCAGCCGCAACACCTGATCGACCAGTATCAGGTCGGGCGACTCGATACGGTTCCAGCGAGCGACGTCGCGATGGTCCAGGCTGTTGGCAAAGGCGATGGCATACAGGGTGTCGCCGCGCTGCACGGTGTACCAGCCCGTGGTTGAGGGCGTGATTTGCGGTGTGTTCGGTCGCGCGGCGGCGGGCTTGCTGCTGCTTGCGGAACGGGCGGTGCGGTCGCTCACCGGTGCAGTACCGCTTGATGCGCAGCCGCCCAGGCCCAGCACCATCAGGCCGAATGCCATGCCGGCCAGCCCTTGCAGCGCCCGGATCATGCGACCCCCGGCAGCAGGGGCACGAACTTCACCCCTTCCAGCAGGCGTTCGGTATAGGTATCGCCCTGGCGTTCCACCACGCACAGGGTCTGGGTCAGATTGCCCAGCGGCATCACCAGCCGGGCGCCGTCGGCAAGTTGCTGCAGCAGGGTTTGCGGCACCTCGCCAAACGCGGCTGCGATGACGATCGCGTCGAATGGCGCAAAGTCCTTGGCGCCGTTCATGCCATCGCCATGCTTGGGCTTGACGTTGTTGACGCGCAACTCGCGCAGCCGCACCCGGGTTTTGCCGACCAGCGCGGCGATGCGTTCCATCGATACCACTTCGCGCGCCAGTTTGCCCAGCACGGTGGCCTGATAGCCGCAGCCGAGGCCGATTTCCAGCACACGGCCAAGCGGTCGTCCCTGCCCGGCTTCGCCATGGCGCGCCAGTTCGGCCATCCGCGCCACGATATGCGGATTGGAGATCGTCTGCCCAAAGCCGATCGGTAGCGCCGTATCCTCGTAGGCACGCGATTCCAGCGCCTGATCGACGAACAGGTGGCGCGGCACTTCGCCCATGGCAGACAGCACCATTTCGTCCTTGATGCCGAGTTCGCGCAGGCGCTCGACCATGCGGCCCCGCGTGCGCGCCGACGTCATGCCGATGCCGGCGCGGGGGTTCAGGGTTTCAGCCATGCGTTGACACTGTCCATCTGGTTGTAGCGGGTCAAATCCATTTGCAACGGGGTGATCGACACCTGGCCATTGGCCACGGCGAAGAAATCGGTGCCCTCGCCTGCATCGGCCGCCGCGCCGGCAGCGCCCACCCAGTAAACGGTCTGGCCGCGCGGATTGGTGGTTTTCACCACCGATTCAGCCTTGTGGCGCTTGCCCAGCCGGGTCACGCTGGTGCCGTCGAGATCGTCCCAGCTGCAATCCGGCACGTTGACGTTGAGCAGCATTGGCTCGGCCGGCGGTTGCGCCTGAATGCGCCGCACCAGATCGGCCACTACGCGCGCGGCGGTATCGAAATGCCGGGCGTCATGGCTGGCAAGCGAGACC
>NCHD01000120.1 GCA_002257045.1 Hydrogenophilales bacterium 16-61-112
CTGGGCAGTTTGACACCATCGATGGCGAACATTTCGCGTCCGATCAGTCCCTGTCGGTCGCACAGGTAGAGGATTTGGGTGAAGACGCGGGCGATGTCGTCGGCGAGGCTGGAGACAAACCCGGCGATGGTGGTGAAGTGAGGCATGGTGTCGCCGGACAGGGCGATGAAGGTGACGTGGTCGCGGCAGATGGCTTCGATGCCTCGGCTGGATACGATGCCCTGGCTGTAGGCGAACAGAACAACCTTGAGCAGCATGGCGGGCGGATAAGCGCAGCGCCGGTGATGTCGTTGTTGAAGAGGGTATCGAAGCTGGACAGATCAAGTTCATGATCGATGAGGTGATTCAGTGCGTGCTCGAAGCTGCCAGAAAGCAGTTGCCGCTGCAGGTCTACGGCAAGAAAACGCGGGCTGGTGTCGATGTGTTTGTAGCGTGCCATGCGGTCGGTGACATCACAAAATCAATGGCGCGATATTGATGCAGGCAGAGGGCTGGGGCAAGATGCGGGGATTGATATTTTTGAGGCTTTTTCTACAGCCTCGTTGGGCATCACCAAGAATCGTCCTATGATTACTGAAATTTTCATAGCAAACACAGACTCGGAAATCGAATCCTGTTTTCCCGTTTTCAGCGTATTGCGCCCGCATATTGCGAAGGAGAATTTTCTTGCTCAGGTTCGCCGTCAACAGCCTCAGTCTTACCAAATCCTCGCTCTCCGCCACGAGAGGCTGGTGAAAAGTGCCGCCGGGTTTCGGTTCGCGGAGTTTCTTGCATGGGGAAAAGTACTTTACATCGACGACCTGACAACTCTCCCCGGTGAAACGTCAAAGGGTTTTGCTGGCGCTCTACTCGATTGGTTAATCAATCATGCAAGGTCTTGTCACTGTCAGGGGGTTCACCTGGATACTGGCTACACGCGCCATGCAGCGCATCGCCTCTATCTGCGCAAGGGGTTCCTGTTAAAAAGTCACCATCTTTCGCTGGAGTTTTAGCTCCATGCCCAATCCATCCATCAACTCGGATTGGCTTACAGCGGGCTTCGCCCGCGTCCAGCCAGTGCGTCCAGCCAGCCGGTTAAGCCATCATTCAAGCGCGCCCCTTAATCTTACGTTGGGCAACAGATTGAGCGAGAGGGAGTAATTATAGATGTCGAAAGATGCCACGATTCTCAGGTGGTCACTTATTGCAGGCGCCATATATTTCGGATGCATCGCGCTTGCTCACACCATCGGTTTAAAAATTCCTGGCTTATTTATTTACTTCAGTGTGCAGTCTCACCCATACCAAGATCACATAATCGCGTTCTTGGCATTTGGTTGGTCTTCGTTCTTTTATGTCGCTTCGGTAGACCCTGTAAATAATTCCTTGCCGATAAAAGCAATCATGCTTTCGAGTGCAGTTGCTATCTGTGGGCTTTCAGGAATAAACACTTTCAGTGATTTCGATAGCCTTTCTCCAAGTATCAATGCAAAGCCTTTTTGGGTGCAAACATTACTATTACTTGGCTATCTGATTTGGTTAATCGTGTTTTATCAAAGGTCACGCCCATGCAAATCTGCATAAAGTTACGGCCCAACCCGGCATTCGAGCGGGACGCCGCAAAAGCGCGGCGCCCCTCAGTTTTACGTTGGATTTCATGTTCTCCATCGCGCCGTGAACAATGCGTCTGGCGTGATGCTGGGAGGAACAGTCGTATTTTACGTACCCTGAACGGCACCGGGTTTTCGACTGAAGCAGCACAATTTCTGTACTGAATCCGATGTCCCGTTCAGGGCCGTATCCTGTTAAATTGGATCAGGACGCACCTCACCCAGCCGTTCGCCCAGCCTTCAAGTCATTGACTCGATTGAAACGGCCTAACCCGCATTTCGCAGGACACCCCATCCACCCCATGTCTGACCGCCTTCCCCCTTCACGCGATGCCCAACGGCCCGGCGCCGAACAACCCGCCAGCGAATCCGCGCGGGTCGTTCGCTTGCCCGCGCGCGCGGTGCCGTCGGCAACACTCCCGGCCGGCCAGGATTTTCCGCCCGGCGCCTGGGCGCTGGACGACGCGGGCCCGCCGCTGGCGCTGCCTTTTTTTGCCACGCCGGTGCAGGCGGGGTTTCCCTCGCCGGCCGACGATCATCAGGAAGACCGGCTGGATCTCAACCGGCTGCTGGTCCGGCATCCCGAGGCGATTGAGGCCAAGCCCGGCATGATCGTGGTGGCGGCGGTGGACAACGAGTTCACGGTCAAGCTGCTGGAGGCGACGCCATCCGGATTCTGCCTGGCGCCAGCCAACCCGCATTACGCGAAGATCATTCTGAAAGACGCTCAGGAGCTGGTCCTGTGGGGCGTGGTGATCCACGTCATTCATTCGGTTCACCCGCGCGGCTGAGGCGTTCATCCGATGAGCAAGCCGGTTTTTTCCCTGGTCGACTGCAACAACTTCTACGCCAGTTGCGAGCGCGCGTTCAATCCCGCGCTGATCGGCAAGCCGCTGGTGGTGCTGTCCAACAACGACGGCTGCGTGGTGGCGCGCTCGCAGGAAGCCAAGGCGCTGGGCATCAAGATGGCCCAGCCCTGGTTCCAGTGCCAGCATCTGGTGAGACCGCATGGGCTGGTCGCCCTGTCTTCCAATTACGCGCTGTATGCCGATATGAGCCGCCGGGTGATGACGATCCTGGCGGGCTTTTCCCCGCAGCAGGAAGTCTATTCAATCGACGAGTCGTTCCTGGCTTTCTCCGGGCAGGATGAAACCAACTGGCAGGCAATGGGCCTGACGATGCGGGACAAGATATTCAGATGGACCGGCTTGCCGGTCTGTGTCGGCTTTGCGCCCAGTAAAACCCTGGCCAAGCTGGCCAACCACTGGGCCAAAACCCAGCCCGGGTTCGCCGGGTCGTGCGATTACAGCGCCCTGCCCGCCGTCCAACAACAGGCCTTGCTGCAGGCCACGCCGGTCAATCAGGTCTGGGGCGTGGGCCGCCGCCTGACGGAAAAGCTCGAGGCGCTCGGCATCCGCAGCGCGGCCGACCTGCAGGCGACTGATCCCGCCTGGCTGGGCGGGCAGTTCTCGGTCGTCCTGGCACGCACCGTCGAAGAATTGCGCGGCGTGTCCTGCCTGGACCTGGAGGACGTCGCACCGCCCAGGCAGCAGATCATGACCAGCCGCTCCTTCGGCCTGCCCGTGACCGAGCTGGCCGACTTGCGCCAGGCGGTGACCGCCTACACCACGCGCGCCGCAGAAAAGCTGCGGGCCGACGGCCAGCTGGCGGGTGAAATCCAGGTTTTCATCCGAACCAGCCCGTTCAAGCCCGATGCGCCGTCCTACTCCGGCGCCTTGCAGATGCATCTGCCCGAGCCGACCGACGACACCCTGCGCCTGGTCAAGGCCGCCGGCATCCTGCTGCAGCGCCTGTACCGCCCGGGCTTCCAGTATCAGAAAGCCGGCATCCTGCTGGGCGAATTGCAGCCCGCCACGCAGCGTCAGGGGCAGCTGTTCGATCCCGCCGACACCCGCCGGCGCGATACGCTGATGATGGTCATGGATCAGCTGAACCGGAAAATGGGACAGGACACGCTTTTCCTCGCTGGCGCCGGCGTCGACCGCAGCTGGCGCATGCGGCAGGGCAACCGCTCGCCCCGCTACACCACGCACTGGGCGGAAATTCCGGTCGCGCTGGCCTGAGAGAGCAAACCCGGCAGCGGGTAGGGCTTATCCCCTCCTCTTCCGGATCGCCTGTCTTGCCGCCCTGCGTCCCACGCCCCACCTTCCGATAGGGTGCGATCTACAAACCCAATCGATGGTTTGTTGAACGGGCGTGAGCTACGCAGCGCGCACGGTAAAGTCTTCGAACAGATCCACGACCCGCCTGCAAGGGTTGCGTGCGGGTCGCATGCTGGTCCAGAAAAATCAGGCCGGGGTTATGGCAATAGCCGCAGCGCCACGGGCAGCTTGGCAACACCACCGCGACCAGCATGCCCGGCCAGCCGCGGGTGGCAAGTGGAGTCAGGCCACCTATACGCAGCATGGTCTTTCAGCCAACATGAGTAGCACCCGGTTGTCGTCATGCCTGCTGCGACCCGGCATGACGAGCGGCTTGGCATGGCTGGTTAAGCCGAACAACGGCCTTCGACAAATGTCTGCATAAGTTTGGGTGACTTGGTGCTTCACGCCCTGGTTGTCAACTAGACCATGACGCAAAGCAAGCCATTGCGCCCGGATCAACTCTAGCTGCAGACCGGCAAGCCCCTGAATCCGGACTGGCAGCCCATTACCAACACTACCGACAACAGACTGGAAGCGGTATACGTTTAAAAAAGAACTGTTCAATAGCTCAATATCAACGTTTTCCTGCCGATAGAGAATAACCAACCGGGCACACCTTCCGGTAGTCATTTGTGAGGTTGCTTCAGGTGTATATGTTTGAATGGAATAAGCAGCAGGGCTTCACTCTGATCGAGTTGATGATTGCGCTAGTCATCGCAGGGATGTTGATATCCATCGCCGTACCAAATTACCAAGCATACGTTGAACGCACGCGGCGCACTACCGCGATCAAGGACATCTCCGAGATCTCCATGGCGCTCGAACGCTACCGAACGATGGCGGGCACCTTTCCCGATAGCCTCAATGATTTGAACATTCCCCTGCCGCTGGATCCTTGGGGCCACGCTTACCAGTACCTGGGCATTGATGTGGCATCGCCCCCCAACACAGGCGCCCTGCGCAAGGACAAGAACCTCAATCCGCTCAACAGCGACTACGATCTTTGCAGCATGGGACCTGATGGTCTCACCCAGATGCAGTTGACTGCAGCCAAAGCCAAAGACGATATCGTCCGGGCGGGCAACGGGGGCTTCATCGGCCTCGCTTCGGAACACTGATTGGTGGCACAGCCCCTCCTGAACAGCGCGATCGGCCGGCGTCTGTTGCTGAGCTTCATGCTGGCAGCCCTGTTGCCTATGGGGGTTGTTGCGTTCGTTGCCTATTTCCAGGTCGGCGGCATGTTGGAGGGTGTCAACTACCACCGGCTTCAGCAGGACAGTCGTTCGCTAGGCATGAGTTTCGTCGAGGACCTCAACTGGCGGGCCGATGACCTGCAGCGGGAGGCCGCACGCCTGACACAGACGGGAGCCACACCGAATCCGCGACCTATAGGGTTCCTGAATTACCGCCTTCTGGAAAATCCATCCTGGCCGGAGCTGACGCGCGAACAGGGACATCACCTTTCTCGGGGCGGCACCCTGCTCTTCCTGGAGGGAAAACTGGCACCCTCCATGCTGACCGCCCTGCCTAAAACACAACGATTGCTGTTGGGGCAACTGGATAAACAAAGTCTCTGGCGTAACGAGGAAGCGCCTGAGCATTACTGCGTGGTGAGCGCAGATTTTCAGCCTCTCTATTGCACACCCGGCCTTGCCTCGCCGAGTGCCAAGGCTTGGCCGCAGCTGCTGGCTCAGCGCAATGACGGGGTGTTCCCCTGGCGGCATCATCGTGATGGTGGCAAACTCGAGGCAGGCCGTCCTCAAGGGGCTGGAACGCTTTCAGCAGTTTTTTTCCGCCATCGTCGTGGCCACCATCGCGCTTGTCTTTTTGTTGGCGGTCAACCAGATTCGCCGCCAGATGCGTCCGCTGGAACGGCTCACGGAAAGCACGCGCCGCCTCGCCAATGGCGATATGGGCGTCACAGTGCAAGATGCGGGCGAGGACGAATTCGGCAGCTTGGCGCACGCGTTCAACCAGATGTCAGACAATTTGCGATACAAATTCCACATGCTGCAAATGCTAGCGGATCTGGACCGGGCCATACTCGGTGCCGCCGGGATGGACGATCTGGTCCAGTTGGTGCTGGGCCACATCCGCCAGGCCATTCCCTGCGACAGTGCCGGCCTCATTCGCATCGGCGCGAATGAGAATGAAACGTTCATGGTCGCCCTTGGCGAGGCAGGCAAGACGCTCGGTGCACTGAGCTGCCCTGGCATCCGGGAGCGGCTGAGCCCGGATACCGAGCAAGCCTGGCTGCATCTCAAACTCGACACTCCATCCGCCCATTGCCTTCGACCTCTATTCGACGAGCCGCTGAAGGAAGTCCTGCTGTTTCCCAGCCGGGTCATCGGTCGTCTCGACTCGCTTCTGATACTGGCTTACGAAAAGCTTCCGGCAGATTTCGCCGACATCGTGGCGGCCGGGCTCAGCGTGGCGGACCGACTGGCAGTGGCAGCTTCCAACTTGGTCTGGGAGGGAAAACTCTACCGCCAGGCTCACTACGATGCGCTCACCGACCTGCCCAATCGCGTGTTGCTTCGCGACCGGGTGGAGCAGGCCCTGGTGCGTGCCGAGCGGGAACGCACCTCGGTGGCGTTGATGCTGCTGGATCTGGACAATTTCAAGCAGGTCAACGACTCACTCGGCCACGCAGCGGGTGACGTGCTGTTGATCGAATGTGCGCAGCGGCTCAAGTCCCACATCCGACAGAGCGATACCGTCGCGCGCCTGGGTGGCGATGAATTCATCCTGCTGGTTCCTGAACTCGCACCTGGCAGCGAGTCGGATAAACTCGAATCCCTGGCGCGCAAGCTCAACGAAGTCCTGGCCTTGCCCATACTCATCGCCGGTCGCCAGGTCACCATCTCCGTCAGCATCGGCATTGCGCTCCTTTCCGACGAAGCCGAAAATTTTGAAGATTTGCTCAGGATGGCGGATGCCGCCATGTACGAGGCCAAACGCCAGCAGCCCGGTGGTTTCCGTTTCTATTCCGCAAACATCAACGAGAAAGCACAG
>NCHD01000121.1 GCA_002257045.1 Hydrogenophilales bacterium 16-61-112
CCTGATGATGGGCGGTAAACCCACGCCGTTCGGAATCCCGGCGCAGCAACTGCGCGAATGCCTGGAATGGCTGCGCGCCCGCCCCGAGATCCGCCTGCGTGGCTTTCATTTCCACCTGCTGTCACATCAGCTCGACGCCGCCGCCCATCTGCAACTCGTCGCGGCCTATCTCGAGCAGACGCGCCGCTGGTGCGAAGACCATGACCTGGACATCGATCACATCAATGTTGGCGGCGGCATCGGCGTCAACTACCGCCAGCCCGATCGGCAATTCGACTGGCCCGCGTTCAGCGCGGGGGTGGCTGCGTTGCTGAGCGATCGCGGCATGCCGGGCGTCGCGGTGCGCTTCGAATTCGGCCGTTACATGACCGCGGCCTGCGGTTACTACGCGATGCAAGTCATCGACATCAAGCGCAGCCACGGCAAGACCTTCGTGGTCGGCCGCGGCGGCTCGCATCACTTTCGCACGCCCTATGCGCAAGGCCACAGCCACCCGTTCCACGTGCTGCCGGTCGACGAATGGCCGTACCCGTTCACGCGCCCGCACGCGTCGAACGAGACCGTGAGCGTCGTCGGCCAGCTCTGTACGCCGAAAGACGTGCTGGCGTTCGATACCCCGGTCGAATCGGTTCGCTGCAACGATGTGCTGGTGTTCCCCTACGCCGGCGCCTATGCCTGGCACATTTCGCATCATGATTTTTTGCGCCACCCGCATCCCGCGCACTGGTATCTACCCGTTGAGTGAGGCCGCATGCTGCAGACCAATCAACTGAAACGCGCGCTGGCCGACGGCAAAACCGTATTCGGCTTGCTCAATTCGATCCCGTCGCCGCTGTTGGTCGAAATGATCGGCTACGCCGGATTCGATTTCGTCATCCTCGACATGGAACACGTTTGCCTCAATCCGGAGACGCTCGAAAACATGGTCCGGGCAGCCGAATGCGCCGGTGTCACGCCGCTGGTGCGGGTGCCGAGCGCAGCGCCCGACGCCATCTTGCGCGCGCTGGATTGCGGTGCGCAGGGCATCGTCGTGCCGCACGTGCGCACCGCCGCGGAGGCAGCGCAGGCCGTCGCAGCAAGCCGCTACGCCCCGCTCGGGACGCGCGGCATCAGCGGCGGTCGCACCACGGGCTTCGGCACCCTCGACCTGCCGACCTATTTCGCCCGCGCCAATTCGGAAATCATGGTGGTGGCGATGATCGAAGACCGGGAAGGGGTCGACAATCTGGACACCATTCTGTCCGTCGCGGGCATCGACATGGTGCTCGAAGGCGCAATCGATCTGTCGCAATCCTACGGTGTGCCGGGGCAGGCGCAGCACCCGATCGTGCAGGACGCGATCGAAAGGATTGCGACAAGTTGCCGGCGTCGCGGTATTCCATTTTGTGCCATTCCACGTATCCCCGAGCAGGCGTCCGCCTGGAAAGCGCGCGACGTGCAGGCGTATTTGCTGGGGGACGACCGCGGCGTGAGCTTCCGCGCGATCAAGGCTCACTTGGCGACATTCAGATGACGACGGCAAACACAAAGCCCGCCGATCATGCCGGGACATTTCTCCGGGCGAAGCCGGGGCGTTGCGCAGGCCGTGAAGCCTCCGCCAGGCGCTGCGCCGACCTTGCCGGAACAGGTCGGTCTTCGCCTGCTTCAGCAGCGAACACTGGAACTGACATCGTGAAGCGCAATACTCCGTTCCGCACGCGAAACCGCGCCTTCGCGCGCCAGTTGTCATGACGGCACGTCGATTCGTATTCAAGCTGCACCTCTACACCGGGCTGCTCATCGGCCTGCTGCTGGTGCTGAGCGGCCTGAGCGGCAGCCTGCTGGTGTTCCGGGAAGAGATCGAAGAGTTTACCTATCCGGAACTGCTCGTCACCGCTGCACAAGGCGAGCGGGTGGCTTTACACCAGATGCTGCAGACGGTGCAGCATGCGTATCCTGAAGACAGCCCCTTTGCCATCCGCATGCCGCGCACGCCGCAGCAGACCTATCTGGTCAAGATGAACAATACGCATGGCCTGTTCGTCTATGTGGACCCCTACAGCGGCAGGATCCTCGGCTCACACCGACAGGAAGATTCCGCAATCGGGTGGATCTCGCAGCTGCACACCGAACTCCTGAGCGGCGAGGCCGGTGAAACGGCGCTCGGTGTCGGCGGTTTGCTGCTGATCGGCCTGTGTGTCACAGGGCTGGTTTTGTGGTGGCCGCGAAACGGAAAGATTTCGCAAAGCTTCAAGGTCCAGTGGTCCGCCCACTGGAAAAGGGTAAATTTCGATTTGCATCGCGCATCGGGCATCTATGCGGCCCTCTTTCTTCTGATCACAGCCTTAACCGGTGTCTCTCTGGTGTTCAATAAAAGCGTTGCCGGTCTCATCAACTCCGCAACTCAAAGTCCGGCGCGCGCTGCTCCGCCTCTTTCCGGGCCGCTTCGGTCAGGGATGCCGACGCCTTCGCTCGATGTGCTGTTACAGCAAGCCGATCAAATCCTGCCCGCGGCTGCCACTACTTGGATCAATTTCCCCCGCTCACTGCGGGCACCTTGGGTGGTACGCAAAAAACTCGCGCAAGAATCCCATCCAAACGGGAGGAACTTCATCTATCTGGATCAACAGACGGGCAGGGTTTTGCAAGTAGAAAGCACCCTGAACGCAGCTCTCGGCACGCGCATCAACAATGTGCTTTACCCGATACATATCGGTGCAATCGGCGGAACACCTACCCGTATCTTGCAGGTCATCGTTGGCTTGGCGCCGATGGTTCTATTTATTACGGGTTTTCTCATGTGGAAAAACCGAAGAAAAGGGAAACATTAGCATTCGCGGTGGAAACAATGGGTAGCGATAGCAGGTCTCGCTAAGGGGGAAATCACTCGCACCTGCCGGTGCGTGCGCTCGTCACAGCTGCTACCTACCCCCCGCGCCCCATTGACACAGATAATAAGAACCATTATCATTTTCATGGTTTCTGGTTTGCCTGACCTCTTCCGTCTGAGCGGCCTAAAACACCCCTGCCAGCCACGGACTTCGTACACCTGATGGTACGAATCCCAGCCAACCTTGTTTGATACTTGAACCGGACACGTCTGGGATGACCGCTTCGCTTTCCGCCACATTTGCCATGAAACCTGATCTCAGGGTTGGACCGTCGCGCCCAGCATCATCGATGTTCCAGCACTCGCGCATTTCGCCTGCCGCGCTCGTCGGGGTGGCGTTCGCGCACGCGGCGCTGCTTGGTCTGCTATTGCTCGCGCCCGACACGACCGAGCCAATCACACCGCCGCGTCCCCTGATGGTGAGCCTGATCGAGCCCGAGGTAGAAGAACCGCAGCCGCAACCTAAGCGGCAACCCAAACTACAGCCGCCCAAGCCGGTGGTCAAGCCGCTGCCACCGCCACCCATTTTGGCCGCCAAATCGACGCTGGCCCCTATATCGCAGCCCGAGGTCGAAGCACCCAAGTCAACACC
>NCHD01000122.1 GCA_002257045.1 Hydrogenophilales bacterium 16-61-112
TCGTTCTGGATCGTGCGGCCTTTTCTGTCGGCGCTGATCTGGGCCACCATGGTGGTGGTCGCCACCTGGCCCGTGATGCTCCAGGTTCAGGCGCGGCTCGGAGGCCGTCGCATGCCTGCCGTCGCGGTGATGACGCTGAGCCTGCTGCTGGTGTTGCTGGTGCCGATGGCACTGGCGATCGTCACGCTGGTGAACAACGCGGACCGCATCGTGGGCTGGTCGGCATGGCTGGCTCAAACCCGCGTGCCGCCTCCGCCGCACTGGGTCGCCACCATTCCGCTGGTGGGCGAGCGCATCCAGCAGTTCTGGCTGCAGTTTGTCGCCAGTGGCATCCAGGATATTGCCGTCAAGCTTGCGCCTTACGCCAAGGACATCACGCGTTGGTTCGTCGCGGAAGTCGGCGGCTTTGGCATGGTGTTCTTCCAGTTCCTCCTGACGGTGCTGATCGCCGGCATTCTCTACGCAGGTGGCGAATCGGCCGCCGCCTGGATCAAGCAGTTCGGCTTGCGGCTGGCGGGCGAGCGGGGCGTGAACGTGGTCGTACTGGCGGGGCAGGCCATCCGCGGCGTGGCGCTGGGCGTGGTGGTGACGGCGGTGGTGCAATCGGTTCTGGGCGGCATCGGGCTGGCCGTCTCCGGCGTGCCGATGGTCACGGTGCTGACCGCCTTGATGTTCATGCTGTGCATTGCCCAGCTCGGTCCGGTTTTCGTTCTGCTTCCCGCGGTGGGCTGGCTGTTCTGGAGCGGCGATACCGGCTGGGGAATCTTCCTGCTGGTGTGGACGCTGGTGGTGGGCACGCTGGATAACGTTCTGCGCCCCTATCTGATCAAAAAAGGCGCCGACCTGCCGATGCTGCTGATGTTTGCCGGCGTGATCGGCGGCATGGTCAGCTTTGGGCTGGTGGGCATCTTCGTCGGCCCGGTGGTGCTCGCCGTGACCTATACGCTGCTCGAGGCCTGGATGCAGGGTAACGACAAGCTGCAAGCCTGATGGCTGGCGGCAGCCTGCAGACATGAAAAACGCGCCCTGAATTTCGGGGCGCGTTTTTCATGGGGAGCCGCAAGCGGATCAGTCGTCGGCGCCTGCAGTGGTATTGAAACCTGCGTCCACATAGGTGATTTCGCCACTAATGCCCGAAGCAAGATCGGACAGCAAAAAGGCGGCGGCATTGCCAACTTCATGGATGGTGACATTGCGGCGCAGCGGGGCGTTTTTTGCCACCAGGTCGAGCTTTTCGTTGAATTTTGAAATACCGGAAGCCGCCAGCGTCTTGATGGGGCCGGCCGACACCGCGTTGACGCGGATGCCCTTGGGGCCGAGGCTTTGCGCCATGTAGTACACGCTGGACTCAAGGCTGGCCTTGGCCAGGCCCATGACGTTGTAATTGGGCACCGAGCGCACCGCGCCAAGATAGGACAGCGTCAGCAGAGCAGCATTGCGGCCTTCCATCATCGGCAGCGCGGCCTTGGCCAGCGCAGCAAAACTGTAGGAGCTGATGTCGTGGGCGATGCGGAAGTTTTCGCGGGTGACCGAGGACAGGTAGTCGCTGGCCAGCGCCTCTTTCGGCGCGAACGCGATCGAATGCAGCAAACCGTCGAGGCCGTCCCAATGCTTACCGAGTTCGACGAACAGCGCGTTGATTTCGTCGTCGCTGCCAACATCGCACGGGAACACCAGATCGGAGCCGAACTCCTGGGCAAATTCAGCGACACGGTCCTTGATTCGCTCGCCCTGGTAGGTAAAGGCAAGTTCGGCGCCCTCGCGCTTGCAGGCAGCGGCAACGCCATAGGCAATGGAGCGGTTGGAAATCACCCCGGTAATCAGCAAACGTTTTCCTGCAAGAAAGCCCATGATGGTCTCGAAAAGTTGAGTAGGCCGCGATTATAACGGCTGACGTTGCGAGCTTGCTTGGGTTAACTCCCGGCATGACGCGTTTGGGCAGATTCCCGTTGGCGCGTTATTAATTGGCCGGGCTTCAACTTTGAAGCAGCGCAGTGGGCTGACTCCAGTTTGATGGACACTGGCTTAAGCCATTTGAGCGTACTGCTTGAAGTCAACCGGACTGACATATCCCAGTGTTCAGCACGTGGGAATAGGGTTGTAGAAGCGCTAATGATTTAGAAGCCTATGCCTTTTAGTTCGAGCTAACCGGTTTTGTTCTTGGCAACGTCAATCTCGCTTCCAGTCCGCCCGTGGGCCGCTGCGCCAGAGCGAGGGATCCGCCGCAGCGCTCGGTGATGGCCACCACAATGGCGAGCCCCAGTCCGCTGCCCCGGCCTGCATCGCGTCGCCAGAAACGTTGCGTGACCTGCGTCAGTTCATCGGCACTGAGTCCCGAGCCGCTGTCGCACACGCGGAAACAGACGCTGTCTTGCGTGGACTGAATTTCCAGACTGACCGGATGTTCCACCGGTGCGTGACGCAGCGCGTTGTCGAGCAGATTGCGCAGCGCGGTGACGGCCAGCGCCTGCGGCAGCGCCAGTTCGACTGCAGGTTCATCGTTCACCAACACAAAGCGCCCGGATGTATTGGGTGCTGCATCGCGCATCGCCAGACGGGCGACTTCTCCGGCATCCGTGCGCTGCGCCTCGTCCCAGGAAAAAGGTCCTTCCACCTGCGCCAGCGTCAGCAGCTGCTGCAAGGTGTGTTGCAGCCGCGCCGCGCCTTCTTCCGCATAATCCAGTGCCGTCTCGGCGTCCTGGCCGTAGGTGATGCGCGCCACTTGCAGGTGCGTCTTGAGTGCGGTGAGCGGCGTGCGCAATTCATGCGCGGCATCGCTGGTAAAGCGGCGTTCGCGGCTGATGGCGACCCGCATTCTTTCCAGCAGTTGGTTGAGGGTATCGACCAGCGGCTGCAATTCGCGCGGCATCGGCGCGTCGGGGATCGGCGTCAGCGCATCCGGCGCGCGGCGGGCCAGTGCCTGACGCAGGCGTTCCAGCGGAACCAGACCGCTCCGGACGCCAATCCACAGCATCATCAGGCTGCCGATCAGGGCGACCACGAACGGCACGATCGCGGCCGTCATCACGTCGCGCAGCAAGGTGTTGCGCTCGGCCAGGCGGTCCGCCGTGGTGATGCGCAAACCGTTCGCCTCGACGGTGTAGCTGCGCCAGCGCTCACCGTCGATTTCGCGCTCGGCAAAACCGGGCCTGGTCGTTGCGATGGCAGCGGGCGTTGTGCCCGGGGTTCGCGCGAACACCTCGCCGCGCAGCGAACTGACCTGACAGGCGAGTCCTTTTGCCGTCGCCGGCACGGTCAGCGTGGAGACGCCGGCTGTCCCGCTGCGCGTGTCCCACGCGGCCGGGTTCTGCGAGACCAGCCCGGCCACCATGCGCGCCGACATGGCGAGACGCTGATCCAGCGTGCGGCGCATTTCATCGTCCAGATCGCGCAGCATCCACACCGCGACCCCGCCCCACAGCAGGCTCAGCGATACCCCGATCATCAGCA
>NCHD01000123.1 GCA_002257045.1 Hydrogenophilales bacterium 16-61-112
CTGGCCGCGAAACTGGACGATATTGAGGTTGACGTTGGGATCGACGATGAAGCCGCCTTTGGTCAGGCGGGTGGCGATATCTTTTTCCACGGCGGAAGGCGTCAAACCGGAGGCCTTGACTGCGCCGATGAGCGGAAACGTCAGGCCGCCATCCTCACCGACGCGCGCTTCGGTGGTGAGATCGGGATTGCCATACACGGTGATGCGCAACACGTCGCCCGTGCCCATGCGGTAATCATCGGTCGCACTCCAGGCAGGTGCTGCCAGCAGCAACGCACACATCATCAAAACACTACGCCACACTGTATTCATGCTTCTCTCCAATGACGGCTGCCAACAAGGCAGACCGTTTTCCTGCTTGATTGTTAGCCAGACTGATTCGGAGTCTGGTTTGCAAACCTGGTTCCTGCTATTAACTGCCCAAAAAACTGGGTCGCATTGAGTTAGTGCCAGTTCGTACCGTGGAATGCGCGTTGCGCCCCCCTGATCGCGCCAGCTTATCTAACTTCTGTTACAGCACGTCACCAGCCCGTTTACGTACAGTAATGTTCATGCCTGTCGCGCTACAGCCAGCCTGAATCAGCGGCACGTGGGTGGGTAATCCGCCACAAGGCAACCCGTCAGCCGCCGCTATACGCAGGCTACGTTCCGCGTGGGCTATGCCCACCCTGCCAAACTTCTCGCCGGTCATGATGATCAACCATGACCGTCGCGCCACAGCCTGTCTGTCTAAAAATCAGCCCGCACGTTTGCAAACAGCGAATGAAACGAGTAATCCTCGCCAGTAAAGTTGGAATCCCGACTTCCTGCGCGCGCGCCAAGGTCGATGGCTACGGCCCGATGCGGCGTGTAGCTTACCGACACCGAGCTGCCCAGGGTATCGTCGTTGCGTTGCAACTGGGTTGTGCCTGGATCACCTTTGTAATCGCGGTTTTCATAGGTTGCACCTAGATTCAGGCGCCATTTTTCGCGCATCAGCCACACGCCATTCAAGCTTGCGCCGGTTTTCAGCAGCGAGCTGGCGTTGATGTCCGTCGCACCGCCCGGCTCCCGGTAAGCGGCAAGGCTTAACAGCGTTTTGCCGGTGGCATACCAGTCTGCTGACACGCGGCCCGTAAACCCACTGAAATCCTCCCGCTCGCTGAGCACAGCCGCGCCGCCCAGATCATTTTTCAGTTCGTTTTTGTATTGCCGGTCGACCCAGCCCGCCTGGCCGCGCAGCGTCAGCTTGCCGGACAAGCGCCAGTCGCCCAGCAGGTTGTATTCGGTTTGCTTGAAGCTGTTGTCCGTCACTACGGTAAAAAATGACGGGAATACAAAGGTAAAACCCACTGTTTGCTGATTGGGGAAATCCGCATCAATCCTGCGCACCTGCGAACGCAACGTGCTCCCCTTGGGGGTGCGATACGTCAGCACCACATCCTGCACCTGCTGCTGGACATTCTGCGACAACTGCGACGGTGCGCTGTTGGTGTTGTCGGTGGTTTCGAGGCCGCCGCCGATGCGCCAGCGCGGATGAAACTCCCACTCGGCCCGGCCGTAGCGGCGCTCTCGGTCGACCTGGTTGTTGACCAGGCCGATATCGTTAAAACTGCTTTGGCTGGTGGACTTGGCTGCGCCTAGATTGCCGGAAAGCCGGTTGCCGAGCCGCCAGTTCCAGGTCGCCTGCATGTCGTCGCCGTCAAAATCCAGATAGGCGTTGTTGTCGTAACGAATCAGGGTTTTGGTGAGGTTGGCGACGACTTGCTGGCGCCCGGGCTTCCAGTCCACGTTGGCGCCTGCACTCAGGAGTGCATAACGGTCGTCGCGCTGCAGGCCCGGGCTTTCGTTCTCGTCCAGACGGAAAAGATTGCTGTCATAAAAATAGCCGAGCGATACAAACGGCCGGAAGGTGTCACCTTCCTTGGCCATCGCCGGGAGTGCCAGCAACATCGCGCCGGCCAGCAGCCACTTCACCAAAAACTCCAGCGGCCTGTCGCCACCACGTAGGCGCCCAGCATGCCATTGGTGACGGCATGCGCAATGATCGGCGCCCACAGGTTGCGGGTACGGATATAGAGCCAGCCATAGGCCAGACCGGCAACCAGGCCGGCCAGCCATTGCAGGTGCTCGACGGCAAATAGTGCGCTGGCGATGAACAGCGCCTTGAGGCCGATCTGCGCCGGGTTCAGGGTCATGAAATCGGGCTGCTGCACCCAGCGTTGCAAAAACGAGCGCCAGAACAGCTCTTCCATCACCGGCACCACCAGGGCTGCGCCGGCAATGCGGAACGCGACCAGCAGCCAGTCGATCTGGCCGCTGGCGTCGGTCGGGTGGTAACCCTTGCCCATTTCGCCCATCAGCATCCAGCCGGCGTCGAGGTTGACCCACAACACCAGCACTACGATGCCGACGGCCACCGACAGCAGCACGTGCTTGAGCGGCAAACGGGTTTTGAGTTCGGTGTAATAACGCCACAGCACGACCAGTGCAAGCGCGACCAGGCCGGCTTTCACCGGATAGAGCCAGCGCACGTCAAAGTCGGGAAGCCAGTCGGGCAACAGCCCTTCCAGCACTAGCAGGACGATATACAGCCCGAACGGAAGGCTGCGTACAAAGATGGGGGACATAACGAAAATGAGCGCGGCTTGCCGCCGCGCCCATCCGATTAGTTCAGACCGGAAACACCTTTGCTGATCGCATCCGCATCGGCAGCATCAGCGGCGGGGGCCGCTGCGGCAGCAGGCTGGGCAGGTGCGGCAGCGTCTGCAGGCTTGGCGGCCGCTGCGGGCTTGGCGACTTCCGGCTCTTTGCCGGCATCGACAAACTCGCCAACGTATTCGATCTTGGCGGTCGCTTTGAGGTTGTCCAGTTCAGCCTTGGCGGCCTTCTGGCGAGCCTGCTGCTGCAACAAGCGGCTGATCGCGGGCTTGGCCTGCTCCAGCGTCACCGGTTGCGCCTGCGAACCCGCCAGCACGATCACCAGCACGCCGTCCGGGGTGTTGACCATCATGGCCTGGCCATCGGGCATGGCAGCCAGCCTCGGCAGCATCTCTTGCGGCAACTGCTCGGCCGGCTTGACGCCCTGTGCTGCCTTGACTTCATACTTTTCGGCCTTGAGCCAGGTGCCAAAATCGTTGAGGGTTTTGGAAGCGGTGAGCTGGGCGCGGATGGCGTCCTGCTTGTCTTTTGGCGCCTTGATCGAGATTTCCTGCAGGCGGTAGATCTTGCGCTTGGCAAACAGTTCGGGATGGGTGTTGAAGTAGTCGTTGATTTCGGCGTCGGTCGGCTCAACCGGGGTGCCCAGCTTGCGGCTCATGTAGGCCTCGGCCAGGATCTGCTGGCGCGCTGCGTCGAGCGCCTGCACGACCATGGGGTCGCGGTCCAGCTTGTCGGTCTCGGCTTTGGCCACCAGAAGCTGCTGGTCGACCAGGTTGCGCACCACTTGCAGCGAAGCTTCTTTTGACACCAGCTTTTTAAAACCTTGCATTTTTGTCTTCCTCAAATCCGTGTTGTAGAAATTATGTGGTCCGAATGTTACACCAAGCCTACTGTCTGGTTACAGAGGCAGAATCCGTGCCAACCCCTGCAACAGGGTTGGATCCAGTCCTAATCGCCCGAAGCCAGGTTCAGGTCGAGTTGCTGGGTGGACAACGCAGAAGGCGGCGGGGTTTCGCCATTGCGGATGGCTTCGACGTATTGCAGGTATTCCGGCGTGACATCGCCGGTAATGTAACGGCCGTCGAAGCACGAGGTGTCAAAATCCGGGATGGCTGGATTGCCTGCACGCACGGCTGCCACCATGTCTTCGAGGTCCTGGTACACAAGCGCATCGCAGCCGATTTCGCGGGCGATTTCCTCGTCGTTGCGGTCGCTGGCGATCAACTCGTTGCGCGTCGGCATGTCGATGCCGTAGACATTGGAATAGCGCACGGGCGGCGAGGCGGAGGCGAAATACACCTTGGCCGCCCCGGCGTCGCGCGCCATTTGCACGATCTCACGGCTGGTGGTGCCGCGCACGATGGAGTCGTCGACCAGCAGGACATTTTTGCCCTTGAATTCTTCGGCAATGGCGTTGAGTTTCTGGCGCACGGACTTTTTGCGCAGCGCCTGCCCCGGCATGATGAAGGTGCGGCCGATGTAGCGGTTCTTGATGAAGCCTTCGCGATACGGCACGTTGAGGTGGTTCGCCAGTTGCAGCGCCGACGGGCGGCTGGTGTCGGGGATCGGGATCACGACGTCGATCTTGAGGTCGGCATGGTCGCGCAGGATTTTCTTGGCGAGCGACACGCCCATGGCAAGGCGCGTGCTGTAGACCGAGACACCGTCGATGACCGAGTCCGGGCGCGCGAGGTAAACGTATTCGAAGATGCAGGGATTGAGCACCGGCTTGTCGCTGCACTGGCGGCTGTGCATTTGCCGATCGAAGTCGATGAAGACGGCTTCGCCCGGCGCCACGTCGCGCAGCAGGCGAAAGCCCAGGGCGTCGATGGCCACGCTTTCGACCTGGTCGTTGATGCCAATCACCAGCGGGCGGATGCCGTGCGGATCGCGGAAAGCCAGCAGGCCATGTCCGGAAATGAACGCGACCACGGCGTAGGCGCCTTTGCAGCGCGCATGCACGCCCGCTACTGCCCCAAAAATGGTGTCCATGGTGAGCTGCTGCCCGGCACCACGAACCTGGAGTTCGTGCGCCAGCACGTTGAGCAGCACTTCGGAATCCGAGTTGGTGTTGACGTGCCGCAGGTCGGCACGGAACAGGGCTTCCTTGAGTGCGTCCGTGTTGGTGAGGTTGCCGTTATGCCCGAGCACGATGCCATACGGCGAATTCACATAAAACGGTTGCGACTCGGCTGAAGACGACGCACAGCCCGCCGTGGGGTAGCGCACATGGGCGACCCCCATGTCGCCGAGCAGGTTGCGCATGTCACGGGTGCGAAACACGTCGCGCGCCAGCCCCTGCCCTTTGTGCATGTGAAAGCGGTTGTCTTCCGCTGTCACGATTCCGGCAGCATCCTGGCCACGATGCTGCAACACCATCAGGCCGTCGTACAAATACTGATTCGCCGGCGTGTTGGAAACGACTCCGATTACCCCGCACATACTGCGCACCTATTCAGAAAATTATTCAAAACGAACGTGTTTCGCCACATCGGCCGAAACCCATGGCAAGACGCTTTGCGCCATCGCCTGCAAGGAGTCCGACAGCGCGGCCTGCTTCCAGAAATCGGTGCGCGTGAGCGAAGTCAGCCCGGCCAGCAGCGTAAAGCCGGTCAGAATCACCAAGCCCTTGACCAGCCCTATCGCACCGCCCATCACTTTGTCGGCGCCTCCCAGGCCAATGGCCTTGACCAGGGTGGCGAGGCCGTGGCCCAGCAGCAGCACTGCAATCAGCACCACCAGAAATACCAGCGCAAACCCGGCGAAATAACGAATGGCGGGGTTGTCCAGCCCCAGCGGCAACAACGGTTCGACGCTCGTCGCGCCCCACTTGCCGAGCCAGAACGCCAGCATCCAGGCGGCCAGCGAAAACAGGCTGTTGACGAACCCCGTCATCAGGCCGCGCACCACCGTCAGCAACAGCACCAATGCGACGATGAGGTCGAGCAGGTTCATTTTGTGACGACCTGGCCGGGCAGGCCGCTGTTGGCCAGCTTGACCGCAGCGGCAGTGGCGGCCTCATGCGAGTCGAAGGGGCCGACGCGCACCCGCGTCAGCTTGCCTACCGTGTCGGTATAAGCGGGCAGTCCGGAATCGGCCGCACGCGCCTTGAGGGCTTGCGCCTTGGCCGCATCCGAAAGCGCAGCCAGCTGCACCACGTAGGCTTTGCTGCTGGCGGCGGGTTTGGCTTCTGCCGGGGCGGGCGTGGCAATCCTGGCGACCGGCTTGACGTCGGGTTTAATGGACTCGGGTTTGGCCGCAGCTTTGGGCGGTGGCGACTCGATCGCTTTCGGCTTTGGCGTGACAGGTTCAGGTTTTGGCGCGGGCGGTGCGGCGGGCTGGATTTCAGGCTCGGGGCTCGACGCAGCCTCGGCTACCGGCTCGACTTCTTCCTGCACGGGTTCGTCCATCCCGGCGACATCCGGCACCGGCACCACCGCCATCTTCACAGCCAGCGAACTGGCCGGCGGCGGTTCGTCCTCCAGCAGCAGCGGCAACACAATCACCGCCAGCAGGATCAGCACGACGGCGCCTATCAGGCGTCGCCGGGCGCGGCGTTTGAGATCAAATTCAGGGGAGGGAGGCGGCATGGTCGAGCACTGCGGCAACGGTGTAAAACGAACCGAAGGCGAGAATTCTATCACCTTCACGCGCCGCACTTCGTGCCGCTGCGAGCGCCAATGTCACATCGGGCTCGATACGGATCGCCGCGCCGTTCGCATGCGGGCGCAGCTCGGCAGCCAGCGCGTCAGCCTCGCGCGCACGCGGCGAGCCCGGCGTGCAGACCCACCACGCATCGATCTCGCCCGCCAGGGCAGCAAACACACCTGCCGCATCCTTGTCGGCCAGCATGCCCACCACCGCGAGCGTGCGCCCGGCCACCGGCTGCTCGCGCAGGGTGGCCGCCAGTTCTCGCGCCGCCGCCGGGTTATGTGCTACATCGACAATGACCTCGGGCGCGCGGGCGATGCGCTGAAACCGGCCTGGCATCTGCGCCGCGACCAGCCCGGCATGGATTGCCGCCTCGCTCACCGGCAAGCGGGCCTGCAGGGCATCCAGCGCCGCCAGCGCGCCCGCCGCGTTGCGCAG
>NCHD01000124.1 GCA_002257045.1 Hydrogenophilales bacterium 16-61-112
TGGCGCACCCCACCCGCTCCGGCATGGATCAGACCCTGACCCTGCAACACACCGGCGGCAGCCAGTATCGCGTCGCCCTGCCCGCCATGCCTGCCGGCAAGTGGCAACTCCATCTGGCCGATGGTGCCGCCACCTGGCGGCTGTCCGGCATTGTTCACACGCCGCTGAGCCAGCCCGTGACCCTATCCGCATCCACCGTACAGCTTTCACCAGGAGTCTGAAATGGACGTCGTGCTTGACCTCTTGTTCACCAGCAGCATTGGCTTGCTGAGCTTGTTCACCATCCTCTTCCTCATCGGCATGGGTTTCCTCATGACCTTCTGGGTCAAACGCAAAATGAACGACCCGAGAGAATGACGCTCCAGCAATCGAGCCCCACCCAGCCTGAGCATGCGCAAGCCAGCCCGATGAGGAGGAAACACCCATGATGCAGCGCCTGATCCACATCCTGTGGCCGTCCTTCCTGGTTGCGGGGCTGGCCGACATCCTGTTTACGACCCTGTTCGACCCGCTGGAAATTCTCTATCGCGGCGAACCCCTGATCGAGCACCGTCTCGCCGCCTACACCGTCGGCTTTTTCGTGTTCTGGCTGCTCGGCATCGCCTCCAGCGCCATGACCTGCTATTTCCAGCGCAGCGCAAACGAAATCAACCGCTGCCCGCTGCCCCCGCGCAACCGCCCCGAAGGCTGCCCCAAGCGTGACGACGGCAGCGGTTGCTGCTGAGCCGCGGCTTCAGCGAAGCCGCGCCCTGATACACGTTTCAACCCGGTTGCAACAGGTCAATTTTGAATTCGTCTTCATGCGGATGTCGGACGGCGCCACATCGAGCCGCACCCCGACGATATCGGTGCGAACCGGCAATTTGGCCACGCCGCAGAATGCCGACGATCACAACCTCGGTGCGGCCGGTCAGCAAGCCGGCCGCCTGCCGGGCCATGTCGGCAACAATGTCGTCGAGCTGCGCGGCGGTATAGAGGCATGTACGCCTGCCCTGTGGTGTATTCATGCGCCCCCCTTGAAGCCAGGAAAAACCGGCCCTCCGTCTGGTTTGCGAGGGCGGTATCGAATAACAAAAACAAGCTCGTTAAAGTTTAGTTCGGGTTACCGGGAAAGTTCGCTTCAGAAATCGACGAAATGAACGATATAACGGGTCAACGATGAATCAGTCGTTCCTGCCACTCAACGGTTTAGTACAAAAAAACAATTGCACGCAACCGTGACGCCAATTCCACCCGCCCCATCCAGAATCCAAACGCTGGGAGACGAGCTTTTCCTGCGCAACCAGCAGATTTCCCTATTCAAGGAAGTCGTCACCGCAGTCCGCGAGCGGCTCGACCTTGAAAGCATTTTCCAGATGGTCGCCACCTTTGCCCAGGACTTGATCCAGGCCGAAACGGTGCTCATTCCCGTGCTGGATGAAGACAGCACCCATGCGGCTGGGTCTGGAAACATCGCCGTCCCTGGTGGCGCGGCGTGCTCGACGAACTCGACGCAACCGAACGCAACCAGTGGGAAAAGGAAGTCGGCAACGTCATTCTGGTTCCGATGGTCGGCCGCAGCAATTTTCTCGGCGGCATTGCCGGAATCAACAAAATCGGGGGCGGCGACTTCGACCAGCACGATCTCGACCTGCTGACCCTGCTGGCCGGCCAGATCGCAACCGCGATCGACAACACCAACCTGATCGAGCAGCTGGAAGAAGCCAACCAGAGTCTGTTCAGCGAAAAGGAAAAAGCCCAGCCCGCAAAAGGCCTGGTTGAATACTGTCTGAGCGAAGGCCGCTTGCCCAGCCAGTACAACACGCTGATCTTCACCCAACAGGATGGGCGCAATATTTATATCGAACCCAGCGCAGCTCCCATCCGCGGCCATGACGGCCACACCTCCGGTATCGTGTTCGTCTTTCACGATGTCAGCCAGACCCATGAACTGACCCGGCAGCTGTCCCATCAATCCACGCATGACGTGTTAACCGGCCTGTTCAATCGCCGCGACTTCGAACTCAAGGTGAGGCAGGCCATCCGCGATGCCGAACTGAGCGACAGGGAACACAGTCTGCTGTACATGGACCTCGATCAATTCAAGGTCATCAACGACACTTGCGGCCACATTGCCGGTGACGAATTGCTGAAGCAATACACCGCAAAGCTGGCCGAGCTCGTGCGCCACGGCGATACGCTGGCCCGGGTCGGGGGCGATGAATTCGGGCTGCTGCTGGAAAACTGTTCAAACCAGCAGGCCTTGCTGGTCGCCAACAAGATTCTGGAGATGACGCAGCAATTCCGCTTTTCCTGGGAGGCCAAAACCTTTGGCACCGGTATCAGCATCGGGATGATCGGCATTACCCACCAAACCAGTTCGGCCATCGACGTCATCAGCCGGGTGGATGCCGCCTGCCATATGGCCAAGGAAGCCGGGCGCAGCCGCATTTACGTGCATGACGAGAAAGACCAGGCCCTGCTCGCCCGGCATGGCCAGATGGAATGGACACCCCGCATCACCAAAGCACTGGAAGAGCAGCGCATGGTGCTCTATTACCAGCCCATCGTGCACAACACCCACCTTGCCGACCTCAACAGCCATTACGAGATCCTGATCCGGATGATTGATGAGTCGGGCAGCCTCGTTCCTCCCGGCGCATTTTTACCCGCTGCCGAACGCTACAACCTCATTGCCACCATCGATCGCTGGGTGATCAGTGAATATTTCCGCTGGCTGGCGGAGCATCCGGCCCAACTGAACGCACTGGAACTCGGCTCGATCAATCTCTCCGGACACTCGCTGGGCGATGAAACCTGTCTGCGCCATATCGAAAACCAGCTCAAGGAATTTGCGATTCCGCCCGAAAAAATCTGCTTTGAAATCACCGAAACCGAGGCCATTTCCAATTTGGCCAAAGCGCAAAGCTTTATCCGGAAGCTCAAGAATCATGGCTGCAATTTTGCACTGGACGATTTTGGCAGCGGCTTTTCATCCTATGCCTACCTGAAAAACCTCCCGGTTGATTTCCTGAAAATTGACGGAATGTTCGTCAAGGATCTCCATTCGGACCCCGCGAACTACGCCATGGTTGAATCAATCAACCACATTGGCCATGTCATGGGCAGAAAAACCATCGCGGAATTTGTAGAGAATCAGGAAACACTGCACACCCTGAACACGCTGGGCATTGATTACATGCAAGGGTACGGCATTGCCAAACCCAGCATTCTAAGCAACCTGGAAAAGTAAAACGGTCTGGAAACCGGGGCCTGTCCAGCCGGCAGGCCAACGGCTAGAAACGGACAACACAGGATCTCCCACACTCAAGTCAACTCCGTTTCCGCAGGGGCCAGCATGCATGCCAGAAAGTCATCCAGCTTCTGCTGAACCAGCGAATAGGTCTTGTCGATGTTGCTGGCGGTATCGCCTTGCAACACACTCAACCCCTGCAACGAAACGATTGACCACCGCTGCCTCGTCTTTCCGCATGCTGGGCCTTGAATGCTTCGAGGATGCCTGTGGTCAAATCCAGAATGCGGCTCACAGTGCCCTCGGTCGGGTTGACGTTCGCTGGAATGGGATTGGTCATCGTTTTCTCCTGCCAATAGAGAAACAGCACCCGGCTTCAGTCCATTACGGTATTCAACCAGCGAGCCACCGGGCAGGATATGTAGAGCCACTTTGGCTTACCCAGCAGCACCAGATCGAAGCGGGACATATCCCCGGCCATGGCGAAACCACTCGCTCATGAAATAAACTGGCAGCAAAGGCAGGAGTGGCAACAACCATTTATTCCCGTTCCGCTTCCTTATGTCAGCAACGCCGCTTGCACCGCAGCGACCAGGTTGCTGGCCAGATTCTGGTTGCGGGAGAGGGTGGCACTGAAACCAGCGTGATTGGGAATCGGATCACTCCGGCTGCTGACCAGAATCGCCGGGATACTCTGGTTGCGCGCTTGCGCAGTTCGCAGGGCGGCCATCAGGGCCATGCCATTGAGTTCCTTGAGTTCACCGCCGACGATGACAAAATCGAAGGGCTCGTGCAACAGCCGCCCCAATGCCGTCAGGCCGTTGTCGATCACGGTCAGCTGCAAGGGCAACGTTTCGAGCGCCTTCTGATAAAGCCCGGCCATCATGATGGAAGACTCCGCAATCAGGCCTGCCTTGCGGCGTTGCAGGGTCAACTGCCGCAACACCTCCAGCTCGGTTTCGATGGCTGAACAATCCGGATGGGTCTGGCGTGCGACCTGCTCGACCTGGCGCAACAGGTCGACGTAAGCCAGCGCACGGGTGGCGAAGACTTCACCGAATCCCCGCCGGGCATCGGTCTCGCTGATGAGACTCTCAAGCTGGTGACACAGGGCCGTGATGATGCTCAAACCATGGGTTCCGCCCGAGCCCTTGAGGCTATGGACACTGCGGTACAGTTCATTGAAGGCCTCGCGGTCGTTGGGTGAGATCTCCAGCGTCAGGATCAAGTCATCGCAGCGGTCGCACCGCTCTGGCAACTCGGCCAGGAAATCGGCGCGCATCCCCTCCAGCAGTGCCTGGAAGGCTTCCATATTGGTTGTCATGACGGACTCGCTTCCCGAACCTGATTGCGCCCGCCCCGTTTGGCGACATACAAGGCCTCGTCGGCGGCAACGAGCAGCGCTGCGCCATCGCTGTCCGGGTAGGCAGCCGAACAGGCCAGGCCCACGGAAAGGGTGCAGCCAAAATCTTTTCCTTCGTGGCTGAAGTGCAAAGAGGCAAATCGCCGGCGGATGCCCTCCATCAGCAGATGCGCGTAGCCTGCATCACATTCCGGCAACACCGCGACGAATTCCTCGCCGCCATAGCGGCCGATGATGTCGGACTGACGCAGGCTCTGACGCAGCAGCATGGCCACCGACGAGATGACGACATCACCCACCGCATGCCCGTAGGTGTCGTTGACCAACTTGAAATGGTCGATATCCA
>NCHD01000125.1 GCA_002257045.1 Hydrogenophilales bacterium 16-61-112
CGCAGCGTGGCTGCCGCAGGGCGACGACTCGGCGATCCGTGCCGGACTGGTCGAATGGCTGCGCACCCACGCGCTGGAAATTCGCCAATACAGCGGCAACGCCGGCCGCGCGGTGCTGCACTTCATCATCGGCCTCATCATCGGCAGCTTCATTGCGCTGCGCGAAGCCAGCCCGCAACAAACGCTGGCGCCGCTGGCATCCGCCCTGTGCGAACGGGTGAACCGCCTGAGCGACGCCTTCCACCGCGTGGTGTTCGCGCAGGTGCGCATTTCGGCGCTGAACGCGCTGTTGACCGGGGTTTACCTGTTTGTGGTGCTGCCCGCGTTCGGTGTACAGCTACCGTTCACCAAAACCATGATCGTGGTGACGTTCCTTGTCGGCCTGCTGCCAGTCATCGGCAACCTGATTTCCAACTCCGTCATCGTCATTATTTCGCTGTCGCATTCGCTGCAGGTGGCCGCCGGCTCGCTGGCGTTTCTGGTCGTCATCCACAAGCTCGAATATTTTGTGAATGCCCGTATCATCGGCGAGCAGATCAAGGCGCGCGCCTGGGAGCTGCTGATTGCCATGCTGGTGATGGAAGCGGCGTTCGGCCTGCAGGGCGTCATCGCCGCGCCGATCATCTACGCCTATATCAAAAAAGAACTGTCCGACCGGGAGCTCATATAAATGTCAAACGACACCGAATCACTCGTCATCACCGCCAGCGGCGAAGACAAAATTGGCCTGGTGGAAGGCTTTACCCGCCGCATCAGCGAATCCGGCTGCAACATCGAGGAATCACGGATGGCGGTGCTGGGCGGCCGCTTCGCCCTGCTGATGCGGATTACCGGCAGCTGGGACGCGCTGGCCAAGCTGGAATCCCGTCTGGCTGGCGTCGGCGAGGAACTGGGGCTGTCCATCATCCAGCAACGCACCCGCCTCACCCGCGCCGACAAGCCGCTGATTCCCTACACCGTCGAAGTCGCCGCGCTCGACCAGCCGGGCATCGTCAACAGTCTCGCCAATTTCTTCGCCAAGCTGCACATCAACATCGAGGCGCTCGAAACCGAAACCTATCCCGCACCGCACACCGGCGCGCCGATGTTTGCCGTGCACATGACGCTGGGCATTCCCGCCGATGCCCACATCGCCACCCTGCGCGGCGATTTTCTCGATTATTGCGACGACCAGAATCTCGACGCGACCTTCGAACCCATCCGCATGTAGTCATGCCGGAACTTTCACCGGCCAGCACGACTCGTTAACGGCCCGTTCAACCCGAGAATTCATCATGTCCAGTCTGCTCATCATCGCCCACGGCAGCCGCCGCGGCGCCTCCAACGACGAAGTACGCCAACTGGCCGACCAGGTACGCGCGCAGCCGCACCACGCGTACGACCACATTGGCGCAGCGTTTCTGGAGCTGGCCGAGCCCAGCATTCAGGAAGGATTGGCCGCCCTGGTGGCGCAGGGCGCAACCGACATCATCGCGTTCCCCTATTTTCTGGCCGCCGGCACCCATGTGGCGCAGGACATTCCCGAAGCCATCGCCGAGTTTTCCGCGGCTTCAAATATCCTGGCTCTCGGTGGTGCCGAGTTCGATATAGGACATCGGCATCTCCTCATCCTGCGGATTCGGCCGCGGCTGGCTGCGCACCAGCGCCGCCTCCACCCGCGCCGCCAGCAAGGCCGGCTGGTCGAGGACCAGCGGATACAGGCGGTAATGTTTTTCGACCGCTTCCGCCTGCTGGCAGGCCGCGGCTTCCAGCGCCACCCGCGTTCCATTGTCCAGATGCGACAGCAGCAACATCCACGGTGCTTGCCAGGCGAAATAATCCCGCACCAGCCGGGTATGTGACGCGTCCATGCCCGCCGTCGCGATGAACAGCGGCGCAAAAGCCTCGGCCTCCAGTACCCGGCCGCGCAAGCTGTCGCCGCCTTTCAGCGTATGCAGCCCCAGCCCGGCGCCGTCGTCCGTGCGGTGAAACCATTGCGCCACCCCACTGGCGAGCGCATTCACGTGACGCGTGAGATAGGCCCCGGCAGATTCAGCGAGGTCGGGGATAGCTGCGCTGCGGAACCGGTCCTGCGCCGCCATGCCGGCGCGCCAGTCGAGCGGCGGTTTGGTGTCGGTTTCGCTGTCGGTGCGCACGCTGTGCAGTAGCGCCAGCGGCTGGTCGTTGCGATCAAGCAGCCAGAGTTCGAACGGATCGCGAAACTTGAACGGCACGCCGCGATGCACCTTGAGCAGGTGTTCATAAGCCACCGCGCCCATGTGTTCCAGCCGCTTAAAATCATCGGACGGATACAGCGGCCCGCGCTTGAGGCCTTTTTCCGCCGACCAGTGGCCATACCGGATATCGGAGACCTGCGCGCGCCGGCCTGCGCGCCCGAGGTCTTCGAGCAGCGCATCATTGGACACATAAATGTCCCACTCGATGCCGTCGGTCGTCACCGCCTCGGCGGACTGGTAACGGATCACATGCACCACTCCCCGAAACGGGTTGAGCAGGCGCTGGGCATAACATTCGATCTGCATGATTGCGCACTTTAACCGCTGCCGCCGCTGCTGTCAGCCGGGCGTGCCCGCTGTACATTTTGTTCGCCTACCGGCTTCAGACCGGCAAAAAATAGCCGCTATCCACCACGTTGCGCCGTGTTGATTTTTTTGAAGGAGCACCCTGTGCTAGGTCGTCTTGTAGGTATGTTGTCCGGTAGCAAACCTGCCGAACCCGCGCCGCCCCCGCCTGCCAAGGCAGTGTCCGGCGCAGCCCCGAAAGCCGCACCGGCCGCCAAGGCTGGCTCGGTCATGCGACGCGAAGCCATGCTGGGCCGCGACCAGAAAGTTGCTGCGTATACGTTCATGCTGCGTCGTGCGCCGGAGGAACAACAGGACGCCAGACTACCCGACGTGCAGCGTCTGTACGACGAAACCCTGCTCACCAACCTGACCAACATGGAGGTCGCGCGCCTGCTGGCGCAGCGTCAAGCCTTCATCCCGATTTCCCCGGCTTCGCTCGTCGCCAGGCTGACGGACATGAAGGCAGCAGGCCACAGATTTGCGCTGGAGGCCAACGCCCTGATTTCGCCCGCGCGCGCACCCCTGTTGCCCGCAATCGACTATGTGTTGCTGGACGTCAGCAGCGAGGATATTCCCGCCATCACCACCCAGATGGCTGCGCTTTCCAGGCTGGCCTCAGGCAAGCAGTTCGTGGCGACCGAGGTGCAGACGCTGGAAGCGTTCCACATGTGCCACAAGCTGCAGTTCGCGCGCTTCATGGGGCCATTCATCACGCGCCACGAAAAGCTCGACTCGCCGGTGCTCGGACCCTCGCGCGCCAAGGTGCTGGACCTGATGAACCGGGTGCGCACCGGCGCCGAGCAGTCGGTACTGGTCGAGCAGTTCCGCCACGACCCGGCGCTGTCGATACGCCTGTTGCGCTATGTGAACTCGCCCGGAATCGGGCTGCTGCACAAGGTGGGCGGCATCGAGCAGGCGTTGATGATCATGGGGCAGGACAAGCTGTATCGCTGGCTAACGCTGATTTTGTTCACCGGCGGCCAGGCACAGGAGCTCGACTCTGCGGTGCTGGAAAACGCCCTGGTGCGCGCCCGCGTGGCCGAGCAGCTGGCGAGCAAGGCGCTGTTTGCCAAGGCGCGCGACGAAGTCTTTGTCACCGGCCTGTTTTCCCTGCTCGACGTGGTGATGCGCATGCCGATGGAGCAGGTACTCAAGCAGGTCAGCCTGCCGATCGAAATCACCGAAGCCATCCTCTCGCAGCGTGGCCCCTATGCGCCCTATCTGGCGCTGGCCATCGCCTGCGAACAGGACGACCTCGGCGGCATCGAAACCCTCTCCGCGCAGATCGGGCGCGATGTCGCCGAGATCAACGCGGTGCACATGGATGCCTTGTTGTGGACGCAACAGATCGCAGTTGACGTCTGACTCCGTACCCGCCGGGACAGGCGTGCCGCCCACCGGCACGTGGTGGGTGTACCTGCTGCGCTGTGCCGACGGCTCGCTCTACACCGGCATCACCACCGACCTCGAGCGCCGGCTCGCCGAGCATAACGGCGACGGCCCGGCCGGCGCGCGCTACACCCGCAGCCGCCGCCCGGTGCAACTGGCCTGGTGCGAAGCGGCCGCCTCCCGTTCCGAGGCGTCGCAGCGCGAAGCGGCGGTCAAGCGGTTGAACCGGGCGCGCAAGCTGGCGCTGTGCGCCTCCAGGCCTTAGCGCCCAGCCCTGCATCACGCTCTGTTCACGCCCTCCAGCCGCATCTGCAGCGCGAGCAGGGCGAATTCGACCGCACGCCTGCCGGCATCGATCGCCATCGCCGCGCGGTGAAATTCCATCAGTCCCAGTACTGCGAGCTGCGCGTGATCAGCACCTGCATGATGTTGATGCTGGGCGCCAGCACATCGAGCATGGCGGGTGGCTCGGCGCCATCATGCTGATTGATGCCAAGCTGCGAGATGCCAGACTGGAGGCACGCCAACACCGCGCCGGTCAGCGAATCGGGCTCGGCTGCGGCCTGCTTGCGCGCCTTTCCACCCGCGTGCGGCCGCGGTTTGAGATGCCGCCCCAGCTGGTCTGAATTGAGGTCGACGGGGATCACGATCTCAGCGTCCATCGCACGGCACAGCGACACCGGCACCAGATTGACCAGCCCGCCGTTGACCAGCCATCGCGCAGGACCGGGGTGAACAGGCCGGGCAGGACGATCGAGGCGCGCACTGCGTCGGAGACATGACCGTCACGCAACCAGACCTCGCGACCGCGGCGCAGATCGGTGGCAACGGCGCCGAACGGCCGCGTCAGATCGCCGATTTCGCGATCGACAAAATGGCTGCGAAAAAATCGATCAGCTTGTCGCCCTTGATCAGACCGCCGCTGAGCGAAAAACCCAGAAAACTCACCACCGTCTGCGGGCGCAGGCTGCGCACCCAGCCTTCCAGCCAGTCGAGCTCGCCGCCCACATAGTCCGCGCCCACCAGCGCGCCGATCGAGGTGCCGCAGACAATGTCCGGCTCGATGCCAGCCGCCTTCAAGGCACGGATCACGCCGATGTGCGCCCAGCCGCGCGCGGAGCCGCCGCCCAGCGCCAGGCCGATGCGGGGTGTACTGGATAGATTCATGGATTCAATCTGCCTCGCGTTCAATGCCGCAACACGGTACAGCCCTTGAGGCCCAGCGCGTGCGCCTGCCGGTAGAGGTCGGCGAAGCGCTCGAACGGCAGCCCGGCGGCGACGTTGATGGTCTTGGAAATGGCGTTGTCGACATAGGGTTGCAACGCGGCCTGCATCGACAGATGGGCGAGCGGATCGAGTTGCCGCGCCTCGACGAAGGCGGGCGTCGGCGGCGAAC
Source organism: Hydrogenophilales bacterium 16-61-112 (assembly GCA_002257045.1). Classification (GTDB taxonomy): domain Bacteria; phylum Pseudomonadota; class Gammaproteobacteria; order Burkholderiales; family Thiobacillaceae; genus Thiobacillus. The sequence goes on from NCHD01000125.1 coordinate 5,350, forward strand.
GGCTCGACCACGAAGGGGGTCAGATTGAGCGAACCGAGATCGCAGGCGCCGTAGGGCGGCAGCGGAATCTCGCCACAGGGGTTGGTGGCGGACAGCGTCTCGATGGCGGCCAGGGGGTTGTTGCGGTTGATCGTGTCGACGAACAGCACGCCGGGTTCGGCGGTGTCGCAGGCTGCGCGCAGGACGCGTTGCCACAGGTCGCTGGCCTTGACCGTGCGCGTCACGCCCAGACCGGGAAACACCCGCGGCCAGTCGGCGTCGTGTTCCACCGCCGCCATCATGGCATCGCCCACCCGCACCGACAGGTTGAAATGCCGCAGCACCGCCGGGTCGCGCTTGGCGTCGACGAAGGTTTCAATGTCGGGATGATCGCAGCGCAGCGTCGCCATCATCGCGCCGCGCCGCGCGCCGATCGACAGCATTGTCGCGCACATGGCATCCCAGATCTGCATGAATGACACCGGGCTGGACGCGATGCTGCCGGTCGCCTGGGACTGCGTGCCGGTCGGGCGCAGGGTGGAAAAACGTAGCCCACCCCGCCGCTCTGCCGCAGGGTCAGCGCGCCTTCCTTCAGCGCCTCGAAGATGGATTCGAGCCCGTCTTCGATTGCGCCCATGACGAAGCAGTTGAACAGCGTCACCCGGTGGCCGGTACCGGCGCCGGCGAGAATGCGGCC
>NCHD01000126.1 GCA_002257045.1 Hydrogenophilales bacterium 16-61-112
TTCATTTCCTTTGCCGGGACGTGGCCTTCGATCACGTATCCATTGACCTCCGCGGTATGGCAGGAGCCGTAGCCGGGTGGTACGCCGAGACGGACTTTGTGCGCTTGCACGTTTTCGGTGTCGTGGGCTCGGACCGTGAAGCCATTGGCTTTGAGGTGGTCGATCCACTTATTGCAGCATCCGCATGTCGGGCTCTTGTAGACATCGATCACCGGGGTTGTCGGGGCGGCCCAGGCGGCCTGGGCAAGACCCAAGACGAGCAGGCTGGCAACAAGATTCTTCATACGGAATACGGAGCCTTTGTTGAGGATTGAGTTCAGTATGGGATGGGGTTCGCCACATCAAGCTGACAAATAGATTACATTTGTGTCATCTTCGATCCCGATAGGCATGTTCCCGTCACTCGACCATCACCTTGCCCATCATGCCGGCTTCCAGATGACCGGGGATCAGGCAGGCAAAATCCACGGTCCCCGGCTTGTCGAACTGCCAGACGATCCCGCCGCGCTGGCCCGGCTTCAGCGTGATCATGTTGGGCTCGGCATGTTCCATTCCGGGCATCTTGCGCATCATGTCGGCGTGAGCCTTGAGTTCGTCCAGACTGCCGATCACCATTTCGTGCGGAATCTTGCCGGTGTTCCTGACGAAGAAGCGGACGGTCTCGCCAGCTTTGACGCTGATTTTGTCGGGCGTAAATCGCATGGCGTCGTCCATGACCACTTCGATGGTGCGGTCCACCTTGGCCGGGTCACCGGGCTTGCCCGTCATCGACGAAGGGGCTGCCTTCTCCATAGCGGACATGTCATGGCCGCCGGGCATCATCTTGTGACCATCCATGCCGTGCCCGCCGGCGTGGTCTCCCGCCGCCAGGGCAATAGCCGGTAGCACGCCAAAAATCAGAATCGACAGTGTCTTCAGTTTCATCATGTTGCTCCTAATGGGTTGAGTGATTCGATCGTCGTGCAATACATCAGAACCAGAAACGCACGCCGGCAACCCAGCGTGTTTCATCTGTTTTTTCACCCGCAGCGCGGGCCAGGTCAGCGGTCTTGCCGAATTTCCCGGCGCGTTCCACGCCGACATAGGGTGCGAACTGGCGGGTGAATTCGTATCTCAGGCGCAGGCCCGCCACGCCGTCGGAAAGACCGCTGCCGATACCCAGGGCCTCGTCACTTTTGCCGTAGGCGTTGATTTCAAGACGAGGCTGCAAGACAAGCTTCTGCGTGAGTAGCAACTCGTACTCCGCACCCAGACGGAAGGCGGTTCTGCCCTTGTCGCCGACATAGGCCGCCGCATCGACCTCAAACCAGTAAGGTGCGAGGCCCTGCACGCCGAAGGCCAGCCAGCCGCGATCGGGGCCCACGCCGCTGTCGTAGCGCACGCCCAGCTGCGTATCCCAGAATGTGGCGATGGCATGCCCCCAGAGCAGCTCGGTACGCGCTTCCTGCAGCTTGCCCTTTCCATAATCGCCTTCCGCCTTGACGACCAGCCGGTCGTAGTTGCGCCCGAACCAGGCCTGGGCTTCGTAGGCGGCGGCATTCCCCTCGCGCGTGTCCACGCGTTCCAGGCGGTCAACCAGCAGGCTGCCAAAGCTGTGCTCATCGGCAAGGCGAAGCTGACGAGGTCCAGGGAGGGCGTATTTACCGCTGTCTAGGGTGTAGCCACCCGAGTAGCCATGCGGGTCGCGTGCGTCGGGTGGAGCAGTCCCCCCTTGCATGTTCATTTCGCCATGATCCATTGCCGCCGAACCCTGCTGCGGTGCCGACGGGCTGCCGTGATCCATGCCCGGCATTTCAACGGCAGTTTGCTTTTCCGGTTTTATGCCGGGCATCGCACTGTGATCCATATCGCTGTGGTCCATTGTCGGCATCGCATCCTGGGCCGATCTGGACTTGACCGCGTCAGGAGACGGCGCACCCTGATGCTGAGCATGGTCCATCGTCTCGGCGGCTGAACTGGTTTGCGCCGAGGCAGGTGTCACGCCAAGGCCGATGATTGCCATTGCAAGTACATTCATTCGCTTGTTTGTCATCTTCATATTCCTCTCGTTGCTGCAGGCGCTTACGCCACCACCACTTCGCGGAACATGCCCGCATCCATATGCAGGAGCAGGTGGCAGTGCCAAGCCCAGCGGCCGAGGGCGTCCGCGCTGACCAGGAAGCTGACACGCTGTGCCGGCTGCACGTTGATCGTGTGCTTACGCGCCAGGAACTGCCCATCCGGGCTTTCCAGTTCGCTCCACATCCCGTGCATGTGCATGGGATGGGTCATCATGGTGTCGTTGTGGAGAATGATGCGCACCCGTTCGCCATACCGGAAATGCACAGGCGTGGATTTCCCGAACTCGAGTCCGTCGAGCGACCAGGTGTAGCGTTCCATGTTGCCCGTGAGATGCAGCTCGATCTCGCGCTCCGCACCGCGTGGATCGATTGGCCCGCCTATCGTGTGCAGATCGGCGTAGGTCAGCACGCGGCGGCCGTTGTTGCGCAGGCCAATCCCGGGGTCATCCAGATTGGTGCGCGCCATGTCCACCCGCATATCGGTGCTCGGGCCATATTCGGTTTTCGCGTGGCGCGCCTGCGTACTCGGCTTGGCCAGTTTTCCGCCCATGGCCGTTCCGGCTGGCATGGCGTGTTTGCTGTGGTCCATGGCCATTGCTCCGTGATCCATGCCGCTCATACCGGCCATGCCGCCGCCCATGTCGCCCATCATGTCTGCCATGGTCAACCATTCGGGCTTGTCCGGTTTCGGCACCGCGGCAGCCAGCCCGTGTCGGGTGGCGAGCGTGCCGCGCGCGAAGCCGGTGCGATCCATCGACTGCGCGAAGATCGTGTAGGCGTCATCCCTGGGGGTGACGATCACGTCGTAGGTTTCGGCCACCCCGATGCGGATCTCATCCACCGTCACCGGCTCAACATCCTGGCCATCGGCCTGCACCACGGTCATCTTCAGTCCGGGAATACGAACGTCGAAGAACGTCATCGCGCCGGAGTTGATCAAACGCAGCCGCACGCGCTCGCCCGGACGGAACAGCCCGGTCCAGTTACCGGACGGGGTGGTGCCGTTAACAAGATAGGTGTAGGTGTAAGCGGAGATGTCGGCCAGATCGGTCGGATTCATGCGCATCTCGTTCCACATCTTGCGTTTGTCGAACGCCGCCTTGAATCCG
>NCHD01000127.1 GCA_002257045.1 Hydrogenophilales bacterium 16-61-112
AAACAGCAATGGTGAAGCTTCGCGTGTATCCACCGTCACCGTCTGGTTAATCAGGAAACCGCCTTTTTGCAACGGCGAATCGGCCAGATCCAGACTGCCCAGCTTGAAGCTCAGGAAATTGGACTCATAGGCCAGATCGACCCATTCCCCTGCCGTGCTCAGCACACTGTCGGCGCCCAGATAGACCCGGCCCGTTGCGGGTGGCCGCGCGCTCGGATCGTTACTGACATATTCCTTGCCAACCTCGATGCGGCCGCCCGGCGCCCGCGCCTGGCCTTCATGCACGATGGTCTCGCCTACCAGCTTGATCACCGCCTGAAAACCGCCTGGGGAATACACCTTGTTGTCGGCATAGGGAGTCGATTCGGCCAGCGTGGTGCCATCGGCCTCGGGCAGCGTTTCGGTCACGCTGTCCTTGCTGGTGGTCAGGCTGCCATAAATTGTCTGCTTGCTGGCGGCATCGTAGTTTTCTGCCTTGAGCCAGATCGACCCGTTCAGCGTGGTGGCCGTGCTGGCGGATATCCGCCCCGACTGGTTCACGATCAGACCGGTGAGCGTGGTATTGCCGCGATCGGACCGGATCTCGCCGCCCAGGTTGGCGGCGCTGTTGAGATTTTTCGCGGCGATGAGATTGGACAGGTTCAACGCGCCTTCGGGCGCCGCCGTCACTTTCACCAGAAAGCCCCGCATGGACAAATCGTTTTCTTTGTAATTGTCACTGGCGGGATGGTTATAGGGCTTCAGATACACCGACTTGCCTGCGGCCAGGATGACCTGGCCGTTATTGGCGGTGATGAGGCCGTGGTTTTCCACCTGCGGCGCGAACAGCATGATGCTGCCGCCCTCTTCCACCGGTTGCTGCACCGACTGGCCGGTCTTGATGTCCACCTTGTCGGTGGTCACGACCTCCCCGCTAGCGCCGTCTACTTTGACGCTGCGGATCGTGCCGTAGTTCACCACCTGACCGGCGCTATCCAACAGCATGGTCGCCACCAGGGCTGGATCCGCATCGCCGTCGAGGCTTGATGTGATGCCACCATCGAAAGTCTGCTGGCTAATGTCGAGCGACGACGCAATCAGCGTATTGACGTTGACCTGCGCAGTGCCGTCAAACAGGATGCCGTTGGAATTGACCAGATACACCTTGCCATTCGCCGACAGCGTGCCCTGAATCACCGACGGTCTCGCGCCGCCGATGAAGTTCATCGCCTCCGCTGCGGCGTTGGGCTGGTCGAAATGGACGGAATTGCCCTGTGCGATATCGAAGCTGTCCCAGCGGAACGTCGCCTTCTGCGCCGTTTGCTTGATCACCATCCGGTTGGGCGACTGGTTGATGATGCTGGCGCTTCCGGGGTTCACCACCACGCCGCCGGTAGGCAGCCGGTTGACCGGAGCCGCAACCCGATTCTGCGCCGCCATGGACGTCGAAGTGCAAGCCGACAACACCGCCAGCGTCAGCAAGCGCATCTTGAACTGCGGCTGAGCCGGAGACGAACCCGAAGCGGCCTGCCGCCCGTTACGCCGCGCAGAAGTAGGAGCTGAACATTTGATTTTCATGGCTTTTCTCGCAGATCAGGTTCAAATCAGGATGCAGTTCAACAATCCGGGTCGGTCAAAATTCCAGCCGCGAATCGAAATGCACGCGTACATCGCCAGCCCGGGTAAAGGGCTGCGGGGGGCTGGTGCTCAAATCGTTTTTCGGCCCGTCGGTCAAGGCCCCGGCCACAGAAAGACCGAGCGTAAAAGCACGTCCGGCGCGAAAATCCACTCCCAGCCCCAGTGCGTTCAGCGAATAGGACGTCACCTCTTCCGGCAGCGGATCGTTCACGCTCAAATAGGCGGCATCGAAAAACGCATAAGGCTGCACGCTTTTCAGCAGGGGAAAAAAGCCGGGCGCCCAGCCCGGCGCACGCAGTTCCAGGCTGGCACGTATGCCGTTGTCGCCCGCCGCCTCAGCCTGTAGATAACCGCGCACGCTGCCCGCTCCGCCCGCTGAAAACTGCTCGTTGTTGATCAGTGCCTGACCGGCAAGCTGCAGGTCCGTACTGCCCAGCAGCGACCAGCCATCGGGCAGCTTCTGCAGCCGCTGCGCATTGAGTTTGAGCACAGCGAAGCTGTTGTGGGCAGCGTAGCGACGACCCGCAAATGAAGCATCTCCCGAGCCCAGGCCGCGCACCCCCAGCACCGTGCCTGCGCCCAGTTGCCAGCTACCGCTTTCGTCGTCCAGCCCCACGCCATAGTCCCCGACCAGCGTCCAGTAACGCACCGGGCTGCTGAAACCGCTGGCATCCTGCCGGGAATTCTTGAAATCCACACCCAGGGTCATTTGGTGGGTCATGTCGGGCCGGGGGCGCAGGGGCATGATGTAGCGCGCACCGATGATGTCGTTATTGCCGAACAGCGTCTGGTTCCCCACATTGACCGCCGCTGTGGCGACATCGCTGGTGGAATGCACCGCGTACACCGACAGATAACGCTGATAGTTCGCCAGCGGTACCAGATAGGAAGCGGACACCGCACTCGCCTCATTCGGCTGGGTGGGCGCGGTCTGGTACTGCAAGGAGAAGGTATGGCCGAGCTGGAACAAATTGCTATAGCTCACCCCCCCCGCCAGCCGCGTATTGGACGTATTGGCGCTGTGGGCATTGTTGAAATCGAGCCAGGCCGACACCGGCGGCGTATCGCTTACCTTGAGTTCGATCACCGTGGTGCCCGGCATGCGTCCCGCCTCCAGCGTGGGGGTCACGCGCACGCCAGGTGCGCGGCTGACCGCCGCCAGCTCACGCTGTATTCCGGGAAAATAAGGCACCTGCCCCTCGGCAGTCGACGGCGTCTCGGCGCGGATGCGCGAAGGCAGGGTGTATTGCGCACCGGTCACCCGGGTGCGCTCGATCACGCCCTCGGTGACTTTCAATGTCACCAGGCCGTCGACCACCTTTTGTTCCGGCAGGCTGACAGAAACCGTCAGATAGCCCGCATCGTGGTAAGCCTGCTCCAGCGCGATGCGCGCTTTCTCCACATCGTCAAAGGTCTTGCCCGGCCCCAGCAGCGGATACACCGCCTGCTCGATGGCCAACTGCGGCAACACGGTATTACCCACCACCTGAAACTCGAGCAGATCCAGCGACGTCACAGTCCAGGAGCAAAGCGGCCATCAGCCATCGGGTCGGTTGTTTCAGCATCTGCAGATCAAGGCGCATGGGTATAAAAATTCAGTCGTGCAAAATTGGGGATTACTCAATCCACCCGGTATCCGGGCAGGCGGTTCGAATGGCTCAACCGGGCTGCACAATCGCGCATTCCGGCCCATTCAAAAACCCGCGTTAAATGGGAAAACAAATAAAGCAAAAACCTGCCCCAAGGGGCAGGCAAGGTATCGCTGGCAGGGCGGCATTGCGCCGCCCCCTGGTTGTCGATCCGGCTCGAGAGCCCAGCCTTCAACCCAACCCGATTAAGGGTTGACGCCGGTAGCGTGGTAGCTCATCGCCGGCTGGCAGCTGTTGGGCGTACCAGAAACGGCGTGGGTGTAATACATCTGCGGAATAGCGTGGGTATCGGCCTCGGTAGCGGGGTTGGCAGGGGTGCCAGCCAGTACCGGAGCGAGGATGCCTGCGTCCAGATTGACATCGCCGGCAGCGTGCAGCAGCGCGGTGGTGTTGAAGGTGTTGTTCAACGGCGCCAGCACAGCCGGGTCATTGAAACCAGCCACCATTGCGGTCTGCAGCGCAGCCGCGTCAGCGGTCAGGCTGGCCGGGGTCGTGTTCATGGTCGCCTCAAACCAGAAGCGATAACGACCGGTCCACCGCTGCCTTCGAACACGCGGCCAGCAGGCGCGGCGGAGTTACATGCGTCAGCCTTGGTGCCGCTTTCGCCGCTGTCGCCATTCACAAACTGCACCATGTTGGCGGCGCAGGGCTCGTTCAGGAAGAACACGCGCGCAGCCGCCTGAGTGCCGGAGGTAACCGGACGACGAGCGACGTAGACGGTGTCGTCAGCGGGGCTCAGGCCTAGCTCGCTCCAGCCAACCAAGTTGCCGCCGAAGATGGACGCAATCTGCGACTGGCTCAGCGAAGGCATACAGGCTTCGGTTTCGTTGCCGGCCGTGCAGCTGGGGTCCAGCTTGCCGGAGGCAATCTGGGCGGTTTGCAGGGCGTTACGCAGACCCAGGGTAACCGGGGTGCCAAACGTCACCACGTTCAACGCCGTGGAAACCAGACCCGCAGGTTTACCGCCGGTGACAGCGCCGGCAGCCAGCAGCAGATCAGGCTCTTCGTCAGACACGCCGATGTTCGAACCTACCGCAGTACCGAGCGCGCCGGTAGCGGGGTTAGCCTGGAACACGTTGACGTACTGCAGCGTGCCGCTGCCGCCGGCCAGCTTGCTGATGCCGTTGCCCGACCCGCCGTTGCTGTTCTTGACCACAGCGATCTGGGTTTTGCCGGCCGACAGGGCGACCACACCCGGCTTGGGCGTACAGACAACTGCGAAATGGTTGCTGTCCTTGCTCCAGGTCACCTGCTTGGTGCTGTCGCACAGCACGCTCTGCGCCCAGGCCTTGGTCTGGCCATTAGTGGCGGACGAGCCGGAAATGTTCACCACGGCGGTGTTGGCAACAGTATAACCGCCGTCGCTAAAGGAGTAGGCGAAAGCGGAGCCGGAGGCTGCGGAGAAGGCCAAGGCCACGGCAACGGCCAGGGCTTTGTGATTCAGGTTAAGGTGGTTCATGTCTATTCCTTTTCAAGTGAGAAACACCCCGGGGCGACGCCCCGGGGGTTTGCTACGATGCGATCCGCGCAGATGCGCACGCCGGGTGCGATTAATCAGCTGCGCGCTCAATCAATTGCGTTCAAGCAGTTACGCTCAAACAGCCTTGCGGCGACGCACCATGAAACCCACCAGCCCCAGACCGGCCAGCATCATGCCGTAGGTCTCGGCTTCGGGCACCGCAGCAACGGTATAGGTCAGCACGCCGGTATTGCTCAGCGTGAAGTAATCGGCATCGCCGCCGGTAGCGAAAGCGGTTTGGGTTGACAGCACGGAAGCCTTGGTGCCGTTGGATTTGTACTTGAAGAAATCCATGGAGTCGCCCAGGCCGGCGGTCACCGTCGAGGGAAGGATGCCGGCGGTGTCGTCGAACTTGGCGGAAGCCAGGTCATTGATCATCACCACGTTGAAACCGCAGCTGCTGCTGGCGCCGCAGGTAGATTCGTTGTTATACACACTGATTTCGGTGTTGTAGTTCGTAATGGCAGAATTAACCGCAGTGCCGTTGATGCTGGCAGGCACCACCGACAGCGTCGTCAACATCTGGGTGTTCGTGCCGCCATTACCAAAGGCGGAGCCGAACACGCCCCAGTGGATGTTGGCGGGGTTGGCGATGGTGGAGATATAGGTGGTCCAGGCGCTGTTGGCGCTGAAGTCAAACGTCTGGTTGCTGGCGGTGTCGAATGCCGAAGCCAGGCCCAGATCGAAAATGGCGCTGTTGGTGGCATCCACTGTGTTGAGCTGGCGGTCCTCGAAAGCGTACAGGAACAGGCTGCCGCTGGTGACAGAGGTGGAGTTGGTCAAAGCGTGAGCCTGGCTGACCATGCCCATGGCGGCGATGGCGGTGGTGACGGCGAGTTTCAGAGTGCGGTTCATTACGGTTACTCCCTAGTTGAGGTAAAGAAATCAAAACAAATAAATCAGGTACGCCAGCCCCGTGAGGCACACCGACGCAGCTAACCCGGTTTTCTTCCAGCGTCGCGAAGATCCATGGCCTTTCCAGACCGCCTCCCAGCGGGCAAGGCCTTACAAGGAACGGAGATTCCGTCCTTTGTAGACCGATACGATAAACAGGGCTTGTTACATCCCGTCGCTGCGCCCCCCCCCTGCAAATGACCCATTCGGCTCATGCCCCGGCCACTATTCCGGGTCGGCCAGATCGCTTTCGTCGCTCATCCGCCCGGCAACCCAGTGCGCGGGCTTGTCGGCATCGGCATAGATGCGCTGCATCAGGGAATTGATTTCATACAGCTTTGAAAATTTTGCTGCGCGGGTGACTTCACGCACCGCCATTTCCACCATTTTCGGCGCCGAAAAGTAGGATCGACAGACAACCGGCCTGCTCGCATAAATCGAGCAACGCTCGTCGATCAGGAACGCGCAGGGCACGCTCGCCTGGTCGCTGGTTGGCGTGGCAGCCAGGATGGAGGTGACGACCTCGGTCTTCTGTTCGCTATCCAGTTGTTCTTCGACATGCCTGACCGCCAGCACGGCTTCTTTTTCGGTGAGGACAATGCGTTCGTCCTTGCAGCAGTAGTTGCAGCCGAGGCGACAGGGAATGTCGCCCGCCCGGGCGGTCATCTCGCCAATCTCGGCATCGGCGACAAGCAATAGCTCACGGTAGCGGTCGGATTGCGCAGGCGCAGTCGTCTTCGATTGATTCCACGCGGTATTGAGTCGCGCCAGCACTTTGTCCGCGACCGCCATTCCGGTGGGCAACAGATCGGGACGGTCGGCAAACTCTGTTTTCAACCACAATCGGGTATTGAGTACACGCATCGGTTTTTCTCTTTATCAAACATTTTTTATCAAGCGTGGCGCACCGGCTCAGACCACCTGCGCCACATCCTTTTCCTGCGCGCCCTGCGCCCGCAAAAACCCCAGCGCAATCGCCTT
>NCHD01000128.1 GCA_002257045.1 Hydrogenophilales bacterium 16-61-112
CGGCGGTGCAAACCAAGCTCTCGATGATCCAGAAATTGATCGTTGGGCAAGAGGAGAAATCGACAACCCTCAACCCTATGCCTGCCGCCGCCCCGCCCCAAAATAGTACGTTGAAAAAACCGTAAGATCTTGCGCCCATCCCGAGGCTGTGGGAACAGCTGATGGAAAATCATTCACCAGACTTCATTTTAGGATTACACATGGTCAAACTGCATACCAACCACGGCACCCTCACACTCGAACTGGACGCCGAAAAGGCCCCCAAAACAGTCGAAAACTTTCTTCAATATGTGCGCGATGGCTTTTTCGATGGAACAATTTTCCATCGGATCATCGACGGATTCATGATCCAGGGCGGCGGATTTGAGCCCGGCATGACACAAAAGCCGACTCGCGGCGCGATCCCCAACGAAGCTGGCAATGGCCTGAAAAACGAGACCTATACAGTCGCCATGGCGCGCACCAACGACCCCAACTCAGCAACAGCGCAGTTTTTTATCAACGTTGCAAACAACGGATTTCTCAACCATACCGCGCCGACCCCGCAAGGCTATGGTTATGCGGTGTTCGGTAAAGTGATCGAAGGCATGGATGTCATCGACCAATTGAAAAAGGTCAAAACAGGCAATCGCGCCGGGCATCAGGATGTTCCGTTGGAAGACGTCGTCATAACCAAAGCTGAAATCGTCTGAACAAGGGAATGCGTACAGGTCGCGTCTATTTTATTGCGGACCTGCACCTCACTGACGAACGCCCGGTCGCAACCGGGCGTTTTTTTCGTTTTCTGCAAGAAGAGGTTGCAGGCGCTGACGCGCTCTATATTCTGGGCGATTTATTTGAGGCATGGATTGGGGATGATCACGATGAGCAGGTGGCTCATGACACGGCACGCCGCCTCAAGTCGCTGGCTGATTCAGGCACACCCATATTTTTCATGCCTGGCAACCGCGACTTCATGCTGGCTAAAGCTTATGCATGCAGATCAGGCATGACGCTTATACCCGACCCGACCCGCATCAACCTATATGGCACGACAACACTTTTAATGCATGGCGACACGCTCTGTATAGACGATGTCGCTTACCAAACCTTTCGCCGCCGGATACGTCATCCCGTCATGCTGAGATTATTACGCCATTTGCCCCGGTCATGGCGACGCAAAATGGCCAATCAAGCGCGCGCAGGAAGTGAGTCAGCCAAGGCAACAAAATCAAGCGAGATCATGGATGTCAACATTGAGGCCGTAGAGCGTTTGCTACGTACCCATCACGCACAGCGATTGATTCATGGCCACACCCATCGAGCTGCAAATCATATTCACCGCCTCGACGGTCAAGAATGCGAACGGTGGGTGGCTCCCGACTGGTATACCCAGTGGGGTTATGTGCGGTGTGACGGCCATGGCTGTGCACTTAAGGTGGAAGATCTATTTGCTGAGCTGGCAGCTCAGAAAAGCGTATCGAATCAGGACGAATGACCTGAGTCTTGATTGATAATTATTAAATTCACGCCACAAACTCGCCACTTACTTATACTGCGCACGCCGATACAGAAGCATCAAAGCATTCAAGCGATACCACGCTGTAAATCCGCCTTGATATCGACAATCGACTCCAAACCCACCGCAATTCGAACCAGGCCATCGCTGATACCTGCTGTCGTCCTCTGTTCGGACGTCATTCTGCTATGAGTAGTGGTGGCAGGGTGCGTGATGGTTGTTTTGGTATCACCCAGATTAGCGGTAATGGACAACATCTTCGTTGAGTCGATAAGCTTCCAGGCTGCATCTTTCCCGCCTTTTAACTCAAAAGCCACAATGCCCCCACCAGTTGATTGTTGCTTCATCGCCAATTCATGCTGCGGATGTGATGGCAGGCCTGGATACCAAACACGCGCAACTGCAGGCTGGGACTCAAGCCAAAGCGCCAAAGCCATGGCATTTTTAGAATGTGCTTCCATCCGAATGAATAATGTTTCCATACCTTTAAGTATTACCCACGCGTTAAATGCCGATAAGGTAGGACCAGCGGTACGGAGAAATGTATACACCCCTTCCATCAGCGCTTTGCTACCCAGCACGGCCCCACCCAGCACTCGTCCCTGGCCATCGAGATACTTGGTCGCTGAGTGAATAACAATATCTGCCCCAAAAACCAGGGGTTTTTGCAAGGCAGGGGAACAGAAACAGTTATCAACTGCCAGCCAAGCACCAGAGGCGTGAGCAATTTCGGAAAGTGCGCGAATATCGCTCACCTCAGTCAGCGGATTCGATGGTGACTCAACAAAAAATAGCTTCGTATTGGGCTTTACAGCTGTATGCCATTCGGACGGATCGGTAGGCGAGACATACGTTGTTTCAATCCCGAAACGCCCAAGAATGTTATTAAATAATTGTACAGTCGACCCAAAAATGGAACGCGATGCAACCAAATGATCACCGGCTTTCATCAGTCCCATTACGGTCGCTAAAATGGCGGCCATTCCAGACGCAAACGCCACGCACCGCTCCGCTCCTTCGAGTGCAGCCAAACGGTCCTCCATCATTGAAACCGTTGGGTTGGTAAAACGCGCATAAATCGGACCAGGCTGTTCACCGGTAAATCGCGCCGCAGCCTCAGCTGCGCTAGAGAACACGAAACTGGATGTTAGAAACATCGCCTCCGAATGTTCGTTGAATTGACTGCGCACGGTACCGGCTCGAACTGCAAGCGTATCAAGGTCGTATTGTTCGCTCATGTGTATATCCAAAAGGTGAACAGTAAATACAAGCCGTTTTGCTATTGATCCGGCCAGATATATCCACGCCTCCAGCCCTCGCTAAACTTGTAGGGGTTAATAACTACAAGCTTTGTGACTGACTGGGGTTAAGTGATTCGCGGATAAAGCTAGCCGTGTCTATAGATAACCAAAGAAGCAATTCTATCGTTTCCTGTGCCATTATGAATTTGGGGTGGAGGATTTTCATATTTTTCACGTGCAATAAAAAACCCCCGGAGCATGATTAGATGCTGAGGGGGTTAGTTTGCGACCATTTCTGGTTGCGGATAAGGAGTCTGACGATGACCTAC
>NCHD01000129.1 GCA_002257045.1 Hydrogenophilales bacterium 16-61-112
GGACTCACGCTGGATTACGTCGAGCAGGCCCCCCGTCCCGCGCGATGGCAGGATGCGCTGCTGGCGCCCTTGCCGGACGCGTCAACGCCCACGCGCTATACCCTGCAGGTGGCGCGCTGGCAAAGCTGTGACGTCGCCGTCATACTCGCGGGCTTGTTGCTTGCTGTGTTGAGTTGATCTGCCTCGTATGAGAATTGTCTTGGGTCTGGAATATTGCGGCATCGGCTTTTGCGGCTGGCAGTCGCAGCTGCAGGGCTGCGGCGTGCAGGACGCGCTGGAAACCGCCATGGCGGCGATTGCGGGCGAAAAAGTCCGCGTCACGACAGCTGGCCGTACCGATACCGGCGTCCACGCGGCGTTTCAGGTGGTGCATTTCGATACCGAAGTCAGGCGGCCCCTGACGGCCTGGGTGCGTGGCGTCAACAGCCACTTGCCGGCGGGCGTGGCCGTGCTGTGGGCACGCGAAGTGGGCGAGGATTTTCATGCACGCTTCGGCGCCATGCAGCGGGGCTACCGCTATGTGCTGTTGAACCATGCGGTGCGTCCCGGCCTGAATCAAGGCCTGATCGGCTGGCATCACAATCCGCTCGATGAAGTGGCCATGAACGAGGCTGCAGCCCTGTTGATTGGCCAGCACGATTTCACCGCCTTTCGTGCGGCTGAGTGCCAGGCCAAATCGCCTGTCAAGCATTTGCAACGGCTGCAGATCGAGCGGCGCGGCGACTATTTGTTGTGCGACTTTCGCGCCGACGGGTTTTTGCACCACATGGTGCGCAATCTCATGGGCAGCCTGATCCAGGTCGGCGCTGGCACGCATCCGCCGGCGTGGGTCCGTGAAATTCTGGACGGCCGCGACCGCGCCCGCGCCGCGCCCACCTTCGACGCGGCCGGGTTATATCTCACCCACATCCGCTATCCTGCGCACTTTGCCTTGCCGGAAACCTCACAACGATGGCTGTTCGCGTAAAAATCTGCGGCATCACCCGTTTACCGGACCTGCGCGCGGCCTGTGACGCCGGGGCGGATGCGCTGGGCTTTGTTTTTTATGAGAAAAGTCCGCGCAACGTGTCGGCTGAAACTGCTGCCGCCTTGCTGCGCGCCATGCCACCTTTCGTGCAGTCTGTCGGTTTGTTCGTCGACGCCGATCCGGCCTTTGTCGACGCCGTACTCAAGGCCGTTCCGCTCGATTTGCTGCAGTTTCACGGCGACGAAACGCCCGCCGACTGTGAACGCTACGGCCGACCCTATATCAAGGCGGTGCGCGTCAATCAGGACACGGATTTGTTAAAATGCGCGGCTGAGTTTGCGCATGCCCGGGGCCTGCTGCTCGATGCCCATGTACCAGGTATCGCAGGGGGCACTGGCGAACGCTTCGACTGGGGTCTGATTCCACCGGGCCTGGCAGGGGCTATCGTTCTGTCGGGTGGGTTGACGCCGGACAACATTGCCGCAGCCGTTCACCAGGTGCGCCCCTGGGCAGTCGATGTGTCCTCTGGCGTGGAAGCAGGCAAAGGCATCAAGGACGCGCAGAAGCTTGCGCAATTCATAGCGAAGGCGAAAGCATCATGAATCTGACTGATTTTCCCGATTCCCATGGCCACTTTGGTCCCTACGGCGGCATTTTCGTCGCTGAAACGCTGATGGAGGCGCTCGACGAGTTGCGCATCGAATACGAGAAAGCGCGTGTCGATCCCGCCTTCATCGCCGAATTCGAATACGAGTTGAAGCACTACGTCGGCCGTCCCAGCCCGGTGTATCACGCCAAGCGCTTGAGCGAGCAGTATGGCGGCGCGCAGATCTACCTCAAGCGCGAAGATCTCAATCACACCGGCGCGCACAAGATCAACAACACCATCGGCCAGGCCTTGCTGGCGCGGCGCATGGGCAAAAAACGCGTCATCGCCGAAACCGGCGCCGGCCAGCACGGTGTCGCTTCTGCTACCGTCGCTGCGCGCTACGGCATGGAATGCGTGGTCTACATGGGCGCCGAAGACGTCGCCCGCCAGTCGCCCAACGTCTACCGCATGAAGCTGCTCGGCGCGACCGTGGTGCCGGTGTCCTCCGGTTCCAAAACCCTGAAAGACGCACTCAACGAAGCGATGCGCGACTGGGTCACCAACGTTGAATCGACTTTTTATATTCTCGGCACCGCCGCCGGCCCGCATCCGTACCCCATGCTGGTGCGCGACTTCCAGTGCGTGATCGGCCGCGAAGCCATCGTGCAGATGCAGGAACAGGCCGGCCGCCAGCCCGATTGCGTGCTTGCCTGCGTCGGCGGCGGCTCGAATGCGATCGGCATTTTTTATCCCTATCTGGCGCATCCCGGCGTCAAGCTGATTGGCGTCGAGGCGGGCGGTTCCGGCATCGCTTCGGGCAAACACGCCGCGCCGCTGTCGGCCGGAACGCCCGGCGTGCTGCATGGTTTTCGCAGCTATCTGATGCAGGACGATAATGGCCAGATCATCGAGACCCACTCGGTGTCGGCAGGCCTCGACTACCCCGGCGTCGGCCCCGAACACAGCTGGCTGAAAGACATGCACAAGGCCGAATATGTCGCCATCAACGACGACGAAGCGATGACGGCGTTCCACGACCTGTGCCGGTTCGAGGGCATCATCCCCGCGCTGGAATCGAGTCATGCCATTGCCCAGGCCAAAAAACTCGCGCCGACGATGAAGAAGGACCAGATCATTCTGGTGAACCTTTCGGGACGCGGCGACAAGGACATCAACACCGTGGCGAAACTGTCAGGGATCACACTTTGATCCACGCAGTACCCAAGACCGACTTTAGATTGAGACCACCATGAGCCGTATTGGCCCAACCTTTGCCGCGCTCAAAGCGCAAAACAAGACAGCCCTGATTACCTTCATTACCGCAGGCGATCCGGGGCGCGGGCTGACCGTGCCGCTGATGCACGCGCTGGTCGAAGCTGGAGCCGACATCATCGAACTGGGGGTGCCGTTTTCCGACCCGATGGCCGATGGCCCGGTGATCCAGCGTGCCTCTTTGCCCTGGCTGCGAAGGCGGCAGGGGTCGACGGCGTGCTGACGGTGGATATTCCGCCCGAGGAATCGATCGGCGTATCCGATGTGTTCAAAGCGGCCGGACTGGACCCGATTTTCCTGCTGTCACCGACCACGCCCGAATCGAGGGTGGAGCGGGTGGCGGCCGCTGCCGGTGGGTTCATCTATTACGTGTCACTCAAGGGTGTAACCGGATCGGCCAACCTCAACATGGAAGAAGTGGCAGAAAAAATTGCGTCCATTCGCAGGCACTGCACGTTGCCGGTGGGCGTCGGTTTCGGCATTCGCGACGCGGCGACCGCCGAGGCCGTTGCGCGCATCGCCGACGCCGTCGTGGTCGGCAGCCGTATCGTCAATGAAATCGAAATCTCGCCCGAGAGCGAAGTGGTCAACCGCGTCAAAACCCTGGTGCAGGACTTGCGCCGCGGGGTGGACGCAGCATCCAGATAATCGCCGAACAGGCAAGCGGAGAACACTATGAGCTGGTTCCAGAAAATCCTGCCGCCGAAAATCAAGCGGCGCGTGCAGGCAGACAAAAAATCGATGCCCGAGGGCTTGTGGTCCAAGTGCCCGGCATGCAACGAAGTGCTGTATCGCGC
>NCHD01000130.1 GCA_002257045.1 Hydrogenophilales bacterium 16-61-112
CTGCGAACTCATGTCGATATTGTTCAGGCGACGGCCATCCAGCGACACGACGATATTCTGATAGCCGTCGCCGATGCCAAATCCCCGCATGTCGATTTTGGGGCTGGCCTTGTTGCCGTAACTCGGCAACACCAGCAGCGAGGTGTGCTGCGCCAGATAATCGTAGAGCGTGGTCGCGCCGGACTGCTCGATCATATGCCGGGTATGCACCTCGGAGGCGAACGGCGCATTCACATCGGCAAGCGGCATCCGCGTTGGCGTAACGACAATGGTTTCGCCAACAAATTCGGGCAGGGATTCCGCGTACGCGAACGATGAAAAAACGACGCCCAGGGCGAGCGAAAGGGTAGTTTGACGCATGATGTGGTTCCGAGTTAGGCGCCTGGTTCCCCGCAGGCGCGTTGCACGATCCGCTGTCGTAAATGACAGGGCTCAGGCCGGTATCCGGGCTCGCGCATGCGGCGTTTCGCCTTCCCATCTTGCGACAGTGGCTGTATGAAACGCCGTACAACAACGCTTACCGTTGCGGGGGCAGCACAGGCTTGGCAGTCGAAACCGCACACCTGTTTCCCGTTTATCCTCGGCAGCGGAACGCTGCGTCGGCACCTGAGGGCGCGCATTGTAACCGATGCAGCGAGCGCGATTGACCGTGCGCGAAGCGCCCCCTATAGTCGCGGCCATGCATGCCGAACTCGAAACCCTCGAAGCCAAAATCCGCCAGGTGGCCGAGTTGTGCCACACGCTGCGGCGCGACAACATTGCACTGCGCCAGCAACTGCTCACCACGCAGCAAGACAACAAGCAACTGACCAGCCGGCTGGACGCCGCCAAAATCCGGCTGCAAACCCTGCTGCAAACCTTGCCGGAGGACGACTGATGGCTGCACCGCGCTCGATCGATATTCATATCCTGGGCCGCTCGTTCAAAGTAGCGTGTACGCGCGAGGAAGAGCCGGCACTGATCGCGGCAGCCGACTATCTCGACGAAAAAATGCATGAAATCCGTGACAGCAGCAAGGTGATCGGCGCCGAGCGCATCGCGATCATGGCGGGACTCAATCTCGCGCACGACCTGCTGACCCACGGCGGAGGCGGATTGATCGAAGAGGCGCGCACCCGGCTGAACCATTGCAACGCGCTTCTTGATTCAGCACTGGAAGATCAGGACAAACTCTTCTAAACTGGCACAGCTCCCTGCGGTGTTCGAGATGGGCTGCAATTTCTCTGAACCAATGCATACGTGCAAGGCTGCGGTTTATTCCGGTACGGGTGTGCGCGTGACACGTTTCATGTGCCCAAAGTGCCTTTGATTGCGGCCGTCTTGGACCCCGGTTCAAGAGTCTGCGGCTCGTCACGGCACAGGCGGGGAGCCCTTCTTTTCTGACATGAATAAATCCGCCCTCCGGCGCCAACTCAAATCTGCCCGCAATGCGTACACCCCCGCTGCGCGCCGCCAGGCTGCGCGTGCTTCCTTGCGGCTGGCGCTGCGCCACGGTCTGTTGTTGCGCGCCCGGCGCATCGGCGTATATCTGCCGCACGGCGGCGAGTTCGATGCGCAGCTTTTAATTTCCCAGATTCAATTGATGCGGCGCGAGTGCTACGCCCCGGTGTTGCCGCAGCGCGGCCGCGTGCTGCGCTTCGCCCGGATTCAACGAAACACGCCGATGACCCGCAACCGCTTCGGCATCGCCGAGCCGGTCGACGCTCGACCGCTGCGCGCACGCCAGCTCGACCTGCTGTTGCTGCCGCTGGTCGGATTTGATCAGCAGGGCTTTCGTCTGGGCATGGGCGGCGGCTTTTACGACGCGACGCTGGCGTTCATGCGGCACCGCCGCAGCTGGCGCAAGCCGCGCCTGGTGGGCCTCGCCTACGAATGCCAGCGTGTCGAATCGCTGCCGCACGACCCGTGGGACATGCCGCTCGACGCGGTGCTCACCGAGCGCGGGCTGTATCGATTCCGCTCGCGCGAAGCGCTGTAATCCCGTTTCCGACTTGCACTAATAGCGCCATCGACATTACTTATTGGCTGCCTCTCCGCCCACAGCGGAAAATCATGCGACTCAAATCCAGGAGATCCTGCCATGGCCACACGCGATACCCTCAGCCCTAAAGAATCCCAATGCAGCAGCGGCGCAGACTATGCGGCGCTCGCGCTGGAAGCCCTGCAGGAACCGGCTGATGCGGCCTACGCGAAAGAGTTGATGGATCGCGAAGCCGATGGCTGCCAGTTCACCAAGGACCTGGCAGCCTGCGCCATCGTCTACAAGGCGCTGGGTGAGCAGAGCCGCGCCGAGGAACTGCTGCAGACCGCGGAAGACTACTGTATGTCGGGTGAGGAGCAGATTGCCCTGGCCGAAGCCAAGTTCAAGGTACTGGGCGACAAGGCCGCTGCGGTCGGCGCCTATGAAAAAGCACTCAAGGAAACCAGCAACCTCGATTCGCTGATCGAACTGGCGAAAAACGTGATGCGCGTGATCGCCGACAGCGCCTTCGCCAAAAAGGTGCTGGAAAAGGCCGAGGCGAAAATCTCGCGTGCGGTGGAATTCAGCAAGCTGGCCGCCGCTGCGGCCGAGCATGTGCTGGACAAGGACTACGCCGCGGCGATTTTCAGCAAGGCAGCCGACAAGCTGACCAGCGTGCCCGACCTGCTGGCACTGGCGGGCGAGGTCACCAAAACCCTGGGCGACCCGCAAAAAGCCAAGGCGCTGTACGAGCGTGCGCTCGCCGGGGCGACCGATTTCAGCGCCGCCAAGACCCTGATCGAATCGGCCAAGCAAACCGGCGACACCGTGTTCATGCAGGCCACCCTCAAGAAGGCTGGCGACCTCGCCAGCGCTACCGGCGAATACATCGACCTGGCCGAAGGACTGGCCAGCGTGGGCGACAAACCGGGCGCGGCGGCGCTGCTGGACAAGGCAGAAGAAGCCGTGGCCGGCCTGGACGAAATGCAGAAGCTGGTGACCGCTGTGGAAGCCCATCTGGCCGACGACGCCGAGCG
>NCHD01000131.1 GCA_002257045.1 Hydrogenophilales bacterium 16-61-112
GGTCAAGCGCCATGCGCAGCTGATGCTTGACGCGGCTGCGCTGATATTGGAACGTCATCCGGACGCGCAGTTTGTGCTGCCTGCCGCGAGTGAAGCCACTGCCCAACTGATACGCCGCGCAGTCTCCGAGTTGACTCAGCGCACAGCATCCAGTCCGCCGTTGCCGCTGCAGATTTTGAATGGCCAGTCGCACACTGCGCTGGCGGCATGCGATGTGGCGCTGGTGGCGTCGGGCACTGCCACGCTCGAAGCGGCCCTGTTCAAAAAGCCGATGGTGATTACTTACCGTGTGCCCGCACTGACGGCTTACTTGATGCGTAAGAAAGCTCTGCTGCCGTGGATCGGCCTGCCCAATATTCTGGCGCGCGACTTCGTGGTGCCCGAGCGAGTGCAGGAAGTCGCCACGCCGGAGCATCTTGCAGCCGACGCTTTGGCCTGGCTGTCGGATGTGCCGCGTTGTCAGGCGCTGGCGAAGACTTTTCACGCCATGCATCTAAGTCTGCGACAGAACGCCAGCGTGCGCATTGCCCAAGCGCTTGAACCCTATCTGGCGGACGCATGAAAGCGCCGGTGATATTGCATGTCGGGCCACTCGGCCTGTGCGGCGTCGATGAGGCCGGGCGTGGCCCGTTGGCGGGGCCAGTGATGGCGGCTGCGGTCATGCTCGATCCTGCGCGGCCGATTTCCGGCCTGCGCGACTCCAAAAAACTTAGCGCGGCCAAGCGCGAGCAACTGGCCGACGATATCCGCTTGCATGCCGCCGCCTGGTGCGTGGCCGAGGCCAGCGTCGCGGAAATCGACCAGCTGAACATCCTGCAGGCCACGATGCTGGCGATGCAGCGCGCTGTTGCCGGCCTCGCGCGAACGCCGGACGAGGTCTGGGTGGACGGCAATCGCTGTCCCGGCTGGGCGTGGCGCTCGCAGGCCGTGGTCAAGGGCGACGACAGGGTAGCGTCGATTGCCGCAGCGTCGATTCTGGCCAAAACTGCGCGCGATCATCTCATGCAGCAGCTGCATGCGGATTTTCCAGCCTATGGGTTCGCGCAGCACATGGGCTACGGTACCGCTGTACACTTGGCCGCGCTGGAAACGCATGGCGCGTGTCCCCATCATCGGCGCAGTTTCGGCCCGGTTAAACGCGCACTCGATCAAGCCACACTTTTTTGAAAGGAAATCTCATGCAACTGTCGTATCTGTTTCACGTTCTGGGCATCGTCGTTTGGGTCGGCGGCATGTTCTTCGCCTACATGGCCTTGCGCCCGGTGGCGGCCATCGTGCTCGAGCCGCCGCAGCGGCTCACCTTGTGGGCCGGCGTTTTCGGCAAGTTCTTTCCCTGGGTGTGGCTGTCGGTGGCGCTGGTCCTGGCAACCGGCCTGCACATGCTGATGAAGCTGGGGGCGGCGACGCCGCACTATGCGCTGGCCATGCTGGCGCTCGGCGTGGTGATGATGCTGTTGTTTGCCCATGTGTTTTTCTCGCCCTACAAAAAGCTCAAACGCGCCGTGAGCGAGCAGAACTGGCCGGCCGGTGGCGCAGCCCTGGGGCAGATTCGCATGTTGATCGGCATCAACCTCAGTCTTGGACTGTTGACGATAGCCGTGGTGTTTATCGGACGTGCGCTGGCCGGCGCTTAACGCTCATCCTGCGCGGGCGCGACCAGCATGCGCTGCACGGCTTGCCGGATCGCTTCCAGCCGCGCCTCGCATTGCAGTTCGGCATGAAACTGCCCATTGCGATACAGATACAGCGTGGGCAAATGAAAAATGCCGAAATAGCGCGCCACGCCAGTGGCTTCGCTGACATCGACTTCGTACAACGCATTCGCCATTTCGCTCAGTGCCTGCGGCAATAGTTGCTTCCATACACGGCAGGCGCCACAGGCCGGCGCGCTGAAAACCACCACTGCTACACCAGCCGTTGCAGCAAGGCGCGCATGAAAGTCGCCTTCACCCAGGCGTGAAAAAGTCAGCGGGCTGTCTTGCCCCGGGCTGGTAGAATCGCGGCTTTCCGTCTGGCAACCTCTCATGTTGTTTCTCGAATTATTTGGCTACCTGGTCATTATCCTTGTGGCCGCAGAAATCTTTGTCAACGCGCTTGAGCACCTCGGTGAAAAACTGAAAATCTCCGAGGGCGTGACCGGTTCGTTATTTGCCGCAGTCGGCACCGCGATGCCCGAAACACTGGTGCCCTTGCTGGCGATTTTTGCCGGAACCGGCAATGCGCAAATCAGCGAAGAAATTGGTGTGGGTGCCATTCTGGGCGCGCCGTTGATGCTGTCCACCCTGTCCGTTTCCTTGATGGCGCTGGCTGTGTTGAAAAAACGGGGCATTCAGGGGCATCTGACCCCCGAGCGCAGCGGCCTCAAACGCGACCTCGACTTTTTCCTGATGGCTTTTGTCCTGGCATTAGTGGCCATGTTCATCCCCCACGGCGAGGGCTGGGTGCGTGCCGCCATCGCCTTTGTCATGGTGTTGATCTACTTCGTTTACGTGATGTTGACCCT
Source organism: Hydrogenophilales bacterium 16-61-112 (assembly GCA_002257045.1). GTDB lineage: Bacteria > Pseudomonadota > Gammaproteobacteria > Burkholderiales > Thiobacillaceae > Thiobacillus. The sequence continues at coordinate 2,504 of NCHD01000131.1, forward strand.
GCGCGCATCAAGCAAGCTGGTGGAAGACGGCCATGCAACTGAAGCCGATTCACCCATGTTGCTGACTCGCCTGGGCTTACCGCAAAACCTGTTTTTCATCATTGTTCAGCTGGCGCTTGGCTTGTCGCTCCTGGTTGTGGGGGCAAAAGGCTTCATTCATGGCGTCGAAGAAGCGGCGCCGATGATCGGTATTTCTGCCTTGTTGCTGTCGCTGCTGATTATTCCGATTGCGACCGAATTGCCCGAGAAGGTGAATTCGATTCTGTGGATTCGCAAGCGCAAGGACACGCTGGCATTTGGCA
>NCHD01000206.1 GCA_002257045.1 Hydrogenophilales bacterium 16-61-112
CATAGTAGGCCGTGGTCTTGTAGAGGAAATCAGCCGTTTCCGACAGCACCTGAAACCCATGTCCGAAGCCCGGTGGAATCCACATCATGCGCTGGTTGTCGGCCGACAATTCTTGGCCCACCCACTGGCCGAAATGCGGGGAGGACTTGCGCAAGTCCACCGCCACATCGAACACCGACCCGCTCACCACCCGCACAAGCTTGCCCTGCGGATCATTGAGCTGGTAGTGCAGCCCGCGCAACACGCCCTTGCTCGAACGCGAATGGTTGTCCTGCACGAAATCCAGATCGAGACCCAGATTGGCAAAAGTCTGGCGGTTCCAGCTTTCAAGAAAAAACCCGCGTGCGTCGCCGAACACCTTGGGTTCGATGAGGAGCACGCCGGGGAGAGCGGTTTCGATAATGTTCATTTTCAACAGGCACAAGATTCAAGTTGCAAGATACAAGGATTGGCAGATACTGCCCATACGCATTCTTCTTCAGTGGCTCGGCCAGCTTCGCCACCTGCTCCGCCGTGATGTAGTTCTGGCGGTAGGCGATTTCTTCCGGGCAGGCGATCTTCAGTCCTTGGCGTTTCTCGATGGTCTCGATGAACATCGAGGCTTCGAGCAGTGATTCATGGGTGCCGGTATCGAGCCAGGCATGGCCGCGACCCATGATCGAGACCTTGAGCGCGTCCGCCTCCAGATAGTGCCGGTTGACGTCGGTGATCTCCAATTCGCCACGCGGCGACGGCTTCAAGTTGCGGGCGATGTCCACCACCTGGTTGTCGTAGAAATACAGGCCGGTGACGGCGTAATGCGATTTCGGCTGCGCGGGTTTTTCTTCCAGGCTGATCGCGCGGCCGGTGGAATCGAATTCCACCACGCCGTAGCGTTCCGGATCGTGTACCCGATAGGCGAACACCGTCGCGCCCGATTGCACCGCACTGGCGGCGCACAGATCTTCGGTCATCTCGTGGCCGTAGAAAATATTGTCCCCCAGCACCAGCGCGCTCGGCCCATTGCCGACAAAATCCGCGCCGATGATAAACGCCTGCGCGAG
>NCHD01000132.1 GCA_002257045.1 Hydrogenophilales bacterium 16-61-112
GAGGGCACCGTTCGTCTCAACATTCTGGTCAATCCGGACGGCAGCGTGGCCCAGCTGGAGGTAGCGAAGAGCAGCGGCTATCCGCGCCTCGACCGGTCCGCGATCGAAACCGTGCAATCAAGCTGGAAATTCGAGCCCGCCCGCCAGGGCGGCATGCCGGTGGCCGCGTGGGTCATCGTACCGATTCAGTTCACCCTCAGGAGTTAAGTCATGGCAAATCCAACCCAACTGGGCCTGGCCCACTTTATCGCCCAGGCCGACGGCCTCGCGCATTTCCTGCTCGTCGTGCTGCTGGCGATGTCGGTCATCACCTGGTATCTGATCGTTTCCAAGAGCCTCGCCAACTGGCGCATGAAGAAGCATGCCCAGGCCTTCCTGGCGCGCTTCTGGGACGCGCCGGGTCTGGGCGCCGTCGGCGATTACCTGAACAAGTGCGGCGTCAACGATCCGTTCTCGCACCTTGCCCACCACGGGCTCAAGGCCGCCGAGCAGTTCCGCAACCGCACCGGTGCGCGCCTGATCGAATCAGGATCGGAAGACGAATTCCTCACCCGCGCACTGCGCCGCGCGATCAACCAGGACACCGCACGCCTCGAATACGGCCACACCATGCTGGCGTCGATCGCCTCCTCTGCGCCCTTCGTCGGCCTGTTCGGCACGGTGTGGGGCATCTACCACGCGCTGGTCAACATTGGCATGAGCGGCTCCGGCAGCCTCGATCAAGTGGCCGGCCCGGTAGGCGAGGCGCTGATCATGACCGCGCTGGGTCTGGCTGTCGCCATCCCCGCCGTGCTCGCCTACAACTTCTTCAACCGCGCCCGCCGCCAGATGCTGTCCGAGGTCGACGGCTTTGCGCACGACCTGTTCGCCTTCATGTCGACCGGCGTACGCAACAACACCCGCATCGAGAAGGACGCCGCGCAGGTTTACACCGCGCCCGTCGCAAGGAGCGCGTAATGGCCTTCGGCGGACTCACGAACGACAGCGGCGACGGCGACAATGCGGAGATCAACATGATCCCGCTGATCGACGTCATGCTGGTGCTGCTGGTCATTTTCATCATCACCGCGCCCTTGATGACGCACGCGGTCAAGGTCGACCTGCCGCAGGCGTCGAGCCAGCCGAACGAGGTCAAGCCCGAGACCATCAACCTGTCGATCAAGGCCGACGGCTCGGTGTACTGGAACGCCGAAGCCGTCGACGCCGCCGCCTGGCAGGCACGCATAGACGCCGCCGCGCAACGGTCGCCGCAGCCGGAAATCCACCTCCGCGCCGACGGCGAACTCGCCTACAAGCACGTCGCGCAGATCATGGCCGACGCTGCGAAAGCAGGCCTCGGCAAACTGGGATTCGTCACCGACCCACGCACCCAATAAGGTTTCACCCATCGGACGCAGGCCGTCCACTTTCAACCCGCCAGCCAGCCGCATGCCTTGCGTCAAGCCAGCCAGACTCATCTGACGCAAGGAGCATTGAGTGAACAGCATCACCCGCAGCATCAAGCAACATGGCGCAACGAAGGCCATTCCAAAAACAAAACTGGCCCTGGCTGTGGCGCTCGCCCTGAGTTTTCCGGCTCAGGTGCTGGCCGCGGACCTTGAGCTGCCGCGCATCGATGTGGTCGGCGAAGGCGGGGAGGCCATTGCCAAGCTGCCCGGCTCGGTCGCGATCATCACCCAGGAAGAACTGGCGCTGACGCAGCCGCTTTCGACCCAGGATGCGCTGAAATCCGTCCCGGGCATCGTGGTGCGCGAGGAAGAAGGCTACGGTTTCATCCCCAACATCGGCATGCGCGGCCTCAACCCCAACCGCAGCCAGAAATTGCTCGTGCTGGAAGACGGCGTGCCTGTTGCGCCAGGCCTATTCCTGGCGAACGAATCCTATTACAGCCCCCGCATCGAGCGCATGCAAAGCATTGAAGTCCTGAAAGGCGCGGCAGGCTTGCGTTACGGGCCGACGACGATCGGCGGCGTGATCAATTACATCACCAAGGATCCTGAAAAAGGCGCAACAGTTACGGCCAAAGCAGGCTCCCATGGTTACGGGCTGATCGGGCTCGATGCGGGCGGTTCGTCTTCATCGGGCAACGCGATTGGCGGCATCAGCCTGGTCAAATCGCAAGGCGATGGTTTTCGCAATAACGCCTTTGACTTGAGCGATGCCGTGATTAAGGGCGGCATGGCGATTGGAGACAATCAATGGATCGGCGCAAAACTCACCTACTATGATAATGAAATCAACACCTCGTACGTCGGCTTGCGGCCAAATGAATACAAGAACGACCCGACCAAGAACCCGGCGCCGAACGATTATTTCCTGACGGATCGCAAGTCGTTCGACATCAACCACGAATTGGCGATCAATGACTCCGTGAAGCTCAAGACCCTGCTGTACTGGAGCCAGTTGACGCGCGATTACTGGCGCAGGGAGGTGCAAGCCCGCAGCGCCAATGGCACCACTTTCGTCCCCTGCGACGGCAGCGCCTACTGCATGAACGGCAACAATCGCACCTTCGAAATGATGGGCATGGACAGCCGCCTGAACATCAACCACGATAGCTTTGGCATCAAAAATGAAGCCGAGATCGGCATCCGCCTGCACAGCGACAAGCTGAACAACACGAAGCTCCGCTCCAAGACCGACCCCAACGCGCGTTCAGGCGACCTGACCACCGACGACACCCAGGAAGCACAAGGGGTCGCCTTCTACGGCCAGAACCGTTTCATCCTCAACGAGCGCGTCGCGATCACGCCCGGCACCAGCAGCTGGATGCCGAGCGCTCGACCAACTTCGAAATCGGGGTGCGGGGAACGGCGCAGCGCCTGAGCTACGAAGCCACCGCCTTCCGCATGGACTTCGCCAACCAGATCATTCCGCAGTCCGAATCGGGCGGCGTCGGCGCCACCGTGACCAACGCCGGCGCAACCCTGAACCAGGGGCTGGAAGGCGCGATCGGCTACGACCTCGGCGCGGGCTGGGGCGTGGACGCCAACGCCACCTGGGTGCCCACCGCCAAATTCAACAGCACCAAGATCGTCGGCGGCATCGACCGCAACGGCAATCGCCTGCCCTACGCGCCCGAGCTGACCGCGAATCTCTCCGTGAGCTACCGCGTCGGCGGGCTGAAAACCAGCCTCGGCGCCTATCACGTCTCCCGCCAGTTCGTCGATACGGAAAACACCGTGGTCGAAAGCGCGGATGGCCGGCGCGGCGTGATTCCGGCTTACACCACCTTCAACCTCAACGCGCACTACGCCGTCGACAAGCAGCTCAGCGTGTTCGGCACGGTGCGCAATCTCGCCGACCGGAAATACATCGCCAGCCGCAATCCAGACGGCATTTTCCCCGGCGCCGAACGCAACGTCGAAGTCGGTGTGAGCTACAAGTTCTAAGCCGCAAACGGGCGGGCCACTCAGCCCGCCCGTTCACATGCAGCGGTCCATTCTTGACCCCAGCCTGCACCTCGACCTCGACTGCCGCGCCTCGCCACCTTTCTGGACGATATGCGGTCGGCCACGCGACTACCACGCGCACCCGGTGCCCGCCTTCGGCGACCCTGCGCCGGATCTGCTGATCGTCGGCCTTGCGCCCGGCTGCACGACGCCAACTGCAGCGGCCGCCCCTTCCCGCGACTATGCCAGCGTGCTGCTATCAGACCCTGCACCGATTCGGTTAAGCAAGCGCACCTTCTGGAAATGCAGGCCGATGCGGGCAGCCAGCAGCTCGTCCAAGCGGAAAGCTGGGAATCGGGAAGCGTCAGCCGCACTACCAGCCGCCACCGTCGCCCGATCGAGCGCTTCCGCTTTGCCCAGCGAAAGTGAAGCGGTCCAGCTCGTGGATGAGAATCAGGCCAATGCCATCCCCCCGCTCCGGAAAACGAAAGCGCCTGCGCATGTTGACGCCGGAATAACTCGCCCCTGGACGTTCACCACGCCACACACGATGGCCGCGCACCCAGTAGCGAGGTTACGTAAATAGCACGAAATGACGCGTTCGACGACAAACAGAGGCATTGTACTGCGCAAGGCTTCGAAGCAAAGGACAACCTATTGCAGCTCAACATCTAGTGCACAACATATGCGACACATCACATGACACCAGCTTACTGTTTGAATGCGGACGCGGCCTACAAGGACAGCGCCACGCCCGCTAATGTGACATCACTTCTTCTTTGCAACTTTCTTACCCGAAACGGCGGCCTTGAAACCAGCGCCAGCCGTGAAGCGCGGCACGGTCGTGGCTGCGATCTTCAGTTCCTTGCCTGTTTGTGGATTGCGGCCGATACGGGCAGCACGCTTGGAAGGCTTGAACGCGCCAAACCCAATGAGAATTACAGAATCACCTTTCGCTACCGCTTTGACAACGGCACCGAGGATGGCATCCAGCGCTCTTCCGGCAGCGGCCTTGCTGATGTCAGCTTCGGCTGCAGTGGCTTCAATCAATTCAGTCTTGTTCATGAAATAAAATCCCTTGGGTTGGTTGAGAAGATTTGATGCTACCAGCGTTCAGGCATTCGTGGCCTGGCAGGCCATTAGTCAAAAGTCAGCAATAGCAATGGGGTAGCCGTTTCGATCAAAACAAGCAAATGGCATCTGGTGTCATGACATATGCAGTTCATGATAAGGTCAATTATCAAGAATGCTG
>NCHD01000133.1 GCA_002257045.1 Hydrogenophilales bacterium 16-61-112
ATGGCGGTCGAGGACGGCCAGATTCCCCTGCCTCCGGTCCCGACAACGGGCGACTGGGTTGCTGTTGCGGCAAGCAACGGCAAGGCCCTGGTGTTCCCCATCGAAGAAGTAAAGGAAGGCACCGGCGGCAAGGGCGTGCAGCTGATCAAGCTCGACGCGGGTGAAAAGATGACGGCGCTGACCGTATTCGACGGCCAGACCCTGATGGTGGAAGGCGCCGGAAAGGGCAAACGCAGCGGCAGGCTGAAACTTTCGGGCGAGAACCTGGCTCGCTACCGGACCCACCGGGCGAAGAAAGGCAGCCTTCTCGAAAAAGGGATGGTGGCGAGCAGGCTCTGGAAAGATTGATTCTGTACGTCGTCACCCATTCAACAATCAAGCGCCTCCCGGGCGCTTTTTTTGTGCCCAGGCCGCCGCCTGTCGCTTTGGCAGGGATCCCGCCGCGCGCGGGTTCAGCTTGTTATCGAGTCACGTTAGAATGGCCCGGTCTTACGGCCACATGCTGGTTCGTTCACTCCTCCCCAATAGATGACGCTGTTTCTCGCTGTACTGATCCCGTTTGTGGGCGCAGCGCTGGTTGCGCTGGTTTCCCGTCTTGGACGTTCACATTCCGCGTGGGCGGCAGGTGCGGTGACCCTGGCGTCGCTGGCCGTTCTGCTGCCGCTGTTTGCGCTGCCATTTGGAGGTGACACGCTGGTCCAGCAGCACGACTGGATCCCTGCGCTGGGGCTCAATCTCGCGTTCCGCTTCGATGGCCTCGCGCTGCTGTTCGCCGGGCTGATTCTCGGCATCGGCCTGTTGATCGTGCTGTACGCCCGCTACTACCTGTCCGAGCGCGACAGCATGGGCCGCTTCTATTCCTATCTGATGCTGTTCATGGGCTCGATGCTGGGCATCGTGCTGTCAGAAAACCTGATCCAGCTGCTGATCTTCTGGGAACTGACGAGCCTGTCGTCCTTTCTGCTCATCAGTTACTGGCAGCATCGCAAGGAAGCGCGCCAGGGCGCCCGCATGGCGCTGGCGATCACTGGCCTGGGTGGGTTCGCCTTGCTGGGCGGGTTTCTGCTGCTGGGTCACATCGTCGGCAGCTACGAATTGTCGGTTGTGCTTGCCTCGGGCGACCTGATCCGCGCGCATCCGCTTTATGTGCCGACCCTGGTGCTGGTGCTGCTCGGGGTGTTCACCAAGTCGGCGCAGTTCCCGTTTCATTTCTGGCTGCCGCACGCGATGGCCGCACCCACGCCGGTCTCGGCCTATCTGCATTCGGCGACCATGGTCAAGGCGGGCGTGTTCTTGCTGGCGCGACTGTATCCAGCCTTGTCCGGCACGCCGGAGTGGTTCTGGCTGGTAAGCGGCGCGGGCCTGACGACGCTGCTGCTTGGGGCATTCGTCGCGCTGTTCAAGCATGACCTCAAGGGCCTGCTGGCGTATTCGACCCTCAGTCACCTCGGTCTCATCACGCTGCTGTTCGGTCTGTCGACGCCGCTGGCGGCGGTGGCCGGGGTGTTCCACATCATCAATCACGCCACCTTCAAGGCTTCGCTGTTTATGGCCGCCGGCATCATCGACCACGAGGCGGGTACGCGTGACATGCGGCGGCTGCATGGCCTGTGGAAATTCATGCCCTACACCGCGACGCTGGCGATGGTGGCCGCCGCCGCGATGGCCGGGGTGCCGCTGATGAACGGCTTTCTCTCCAAGGAAATGTGAGGCGATTCACGTTTCCGCCAGTCGTTTCGGCGGCTGGCTGCTGCCCGCGCTGGGCACGCTGGCCGGGGCGTTGGCCGTGGCCTACTCGGTCCGCTTCATCCATGACGTGTTCTTCAACGGCGAACCGGTCGACCTGCCGAAGACGCCACACGAGCCCCCGCGCTGGATGAAAGTTCCAGTGGAGATTCTGGTGGTGCTGTGCCTGGTGGTCGGCATCGCGCCCGCGCTCACCGTCGCGCCCCTGCTGGCGGTGGCCGCTGCCGCCACCTTGCAGGCGCCGTTGCCCGCATATCATCTGGCCTTGTGGCATGGCTTCAATCCGGCGCTGGCGATGAGCCTGGCGGCCATCGCGGGCGGCATCCTGATCTACGCGATGCACCGCCCGCTGCTTGCGCTGCACGAGCACAGTTTGGGTCGCCTCGATGCGCGGCGGGGCTTCAACGCGCTGTTAGAAGCCCTGTTCGCAATCTCGGGCTGGATCACGCGCCGCATCGATACCGGCTCGCTGCAGCGGCAGGTATTCCTGTTTCTGGCCGCAGCACTGGTGCTCGGGTTCACGCCCTGGCTGGACAGCACGTCGGCTCTCACGGGCAGTCGCACCGGCCTGCCGCTCGATGCCGTCAGTCTGCTGGCCGGCGCCACGCTCATCGTCGCTTCGCTCGCCACCGTATGGCTGCACCGTCAACGCCTCACTGCGCTGATCACCCTGGGCGTGGTCGGGCTGGTGGTGTCGCTCGCCTTCGTCAAGTTTTCCGCCCCCGACCTTGCGCTGACCCAGCTGTCGGTAGAGGTCGTGACCATCGTCTTGCTGTTGCTGGCGCTGTATTTTCTGCCGCAGCATGCCGCGCCCGAGCACGATCCCGGACGCGTCTGGCGCGACGGCGTGATCGCGCTGGTCGCCGGCAGTGGCGCAGCGCTGCTGTCATGGGCGGTGATGACGCGGCCTTACGACACTATCGCCGGTTACTTTCTTGCCAACAGCGTGCCGGGCGGCGGCGGCAAGAACGTGGTCAACGTCATCCTGGTCGATTTTCGCGGTTACGACACACTGGGCGAAATCACGGTGCTGGCGCTGGCCGGCCTTGGCATCTATGCCCTGCTGGAAAACCTGCGCCTCGACGCGCCGGATCGCGATGCGGCCGGACGTGTCTGGGACCGCGACGCCCACCCGGTCATCATGGCCTCGCTCTCGCGGCTGCTGCTGCCGCTGGCGCTGCTGGTGGCGGTGTTCATCCTGCTGCGCGGCCACAACCAGCCGGGCGGCGGCTTCATCGCCGGTCTGGTGACGGCGGTGGCGCTGATCGTGCAATACCTCGCGCACGGCGGTGCCTGGATGCGCGAGCGATTGTCGAGCACCACCCAGCCGTTGATCGCCGCCGGCCTCGCACTCGCCACCCTGACCGGGCTGGCAAGCTGGGCATATGGCTACCCCTTCCTGACCTCCACCTTCGGCCACCTGAACTGGCCGCTGGTGGGCGAATTCGAACTCGCCTCGGCGATGGCGTTCGACCTCGGCGTCTTTCTCGTCGTCGTCGGCGCCACCCTGCTGATCCTGGTCAACCTCGGCGCGCTGCACGACAGCCGCACCCGAAAGGCGGCCCGCTGATGGAAGCCCTGCTCGCCCTCGTCATCGGCGTGCTCACCGCCAGCGGCGTGTTCCTCGCGCTGCGTGGGCAGACTTTTCCTGTGGTGCTGGGACTCACGCTGTTGTCCTATGCGGTGAACCTGTTCCTGTTCGTCATGGGCCGGCTCGCCATCGGCGTGCCGCCGGTCATTTCCAGCGCCGCCGCCTATACCGACCCCCTGCCGCAGGCACTGGTGCTCACCGCCATCGTCATCAGCTTCGGCATGACCGCGTTCGTCATCGTGCTGGCACTCAAGGCACGCGCCGAACTCGGCAACGACCACGTTGACGGCGTCCACGCAGACGAGGCCGACCCGCGATGAATGGCCTGACGACGCACTTGCCTATCCTGCCGGTTCTGCTGCCGCTGGTTGCCGGCATTCTGCTGCTCGCTCTGCGCAATGCACCGATCAGCCTGCAGCGCGGCATCAGCTTCGCCGCGACGCTGGCGCTGGTGCCGCTGGCGCTCGCCCTGCTGGCCAGTGCTGGAGACGGCACCCATCTCGTGTACAAGCTCGGCAACTGGGACGCGCCGTTCGGCATCGTGCTGGTGGCCGACCGCCTCGCCGCGTGGATGCTGATGGCGACGGCGCTGGTCGCGGTATTCGCGCTGCTGCATGCATTGCGCGGAAGCGATACCCACGGTCGCCATTTTCACGTGCTGTTCCAGTTGCAACTGTTTGGCCTGAACGGCGCTTTTCTGACCGGCGACCTTTTCAACCTGTTCGTGTTTTTCGAGATATTGCTGCTCGCGTCCTATGGCCTGCTGCTGCACGGCGGCGGCCGTCTGCGGGTCAAGGCAGGGCTGCATTTCGTGGTCATCAACCTGGTGGGCTCGACGTTGTTCCTGTTCGCCGTCGGCACGCTGTATGGGGTCACCGGCACGCTCAACATGGCCGACCTCGCGATCAAACTGGCGCACACCACGCCCGCCAACCTCGCCCTGATCGAAACGGCCGGCCTGCTGCTGTTCAGCGTATTCGCACTCAAGGCCGCCGTGTTGCCGCTTTACCTGTGGCTGCC
>NCHD01000134.1 GCA_002257045.1 Hydrogenophilales bacterium 16-61-112
GTCAACCAATGCCTTGTTTTTTTTGCCGTGGATGCCGCGGGCATGGAGTTCGGATTCGGCCGCCGTGCTGGTGTGGCGCTCGTCGATCCAGAACAGCGGTAGCTTGAACGTGGATTCCAGTTTGCGCCCAAAGTTTCGCGCCACCCGCGTCATTTCATGCTCGCTGCCGTCGACATGGATCGGCAAGCCCAGCACCAGCAAGACGGGCTGCCACTCGACGATGAGCTTGCCGATGGCGGCGATCCGGGCATCGGTGGACTCGGCCTGGATCACGGTGAGCGGATGTGCCACGCCGATCGACAGTTCGCCCGAGGCCACGCCGGTGCGCTTCAGGCCCAGATCGAAGGCCAGGACCGTGCCGTGGGTGTCTGCGTATTCCACTGCCGATTCAAGCGTGCCCGGCTTCGTCGGACAGGCTGGCGAAGTCGATGCCGAGCAGCTTCATCGCGGCATCCAGGCGGGCTTCGGGCGCCAGGTCGAAAATCACCTGCGGATCGGCAGCGACCGACAGCCAGGCATTTTGTTTGATTTCTTCTTCCAGTTGGCCGGGCGACCAGCCGGCATAGCCCAGCGACACCATGAATTTTTCCGGCCCCTCGCCCTTGCTGACGGCTTCGAGCACATCCTTCGACGTCGTCAGGCTGATGGCGTCATTGACCGTCAGCGTCGAACTGAACGTCAGCGGCGGTGTGTGCAGCACAAATCCGCGCTCGGTTTGCACCGGGCCGCCGAAATACACGATGTCGCTGTGCAGCCGTTCGGGCAGCGGCAGGCCGATCTGCTCGAACAGGGTGGACAAGTCGAGTTCGATCGGCCGGTTGACGACGACGCCCAGGGCGCCCTGATCGCTGTGCTCGCAGATGTAGGTCAGCGAGCCATGAAAATTCGGATCGACCATATTGGGCATGGCGATCAGAAAATGGTGGGTGAGATTGACGGTTTCCATCATGGCGTCTCCATTGTAATCTGCCTCAAATCCGGCAAGCACCTCTTTTTGCATCCCCTTCCCTGACTATAGCGACCCGCACGCCCCATGCCTGAATACGCCCGCGCCCTTGTCTGGTTTCGCCGCGACCTGCGCAACTACGATCATGCCGCGCTTTACCATGCGTTGAAACAGGCGCGAGAAGTGGTCTGCGCTTTTGTTTTCGACCGTGACATCCTGGACGCGCTGCCCGACCCGTCCGACCGCCGCGTCGAGTTCATCCATGCCAGCGTCGACGAATTGCAGCAGGCGCTGCAGGCGCAGGGCGGCGGCCTGGTGGTCAGGCATGGCGTTGCGCGCGACGAAATTGTGCGGCTTGCCACCGAATTTCAGGTCGACGCCGTATTTTTCAACCATGACGACGATCCTGTCGCGCGGGCACGCGATGCGGCCGTCGATGCCGCGCTGCATGAGCGCAATATCGCAGTTCATCATTACAAGGATGCCGTGATTTTCGAGCGTGAGGAAGTGCTCACCCTCGGCAAGACCCCTTTCAGCGTGTTTTCGCCGTATAAAAACGCCTGGCTCAAGACCCTGACGCCGTTTTTCCTGCGTGCCTATCCAGTCGACGCCTATGTCGACCGGCTGATGCCTGCGTCTACGCCGATTCCCGCCTTGTCCCACATGGGGTTTGCGCCCACCAATCTGCGCGAACTGAAATTGCCCACCGGCATGACGGGCGGCGCACAACTGTTCGAGGATTTTTTGCAGCGCATCGAGCGTTATCAGGAGGCGCGCGATTTCCCTGCGGTGAAGGGCGTGTCCTACCTGTCGGTGCACCTGCGCTTCGGCACGGTATCCATTCGCCAGCTGGCCGCTGCGGCGTATCAGCATGGCGGGCGCGGTGCACAAACCTGGCTGTCCGAACTGGTCTGGCGCGATTTCTACCATCAAATTCTGTGGCATCGTCCCGACGTTGCTGCCGGCCATGCGTTCAAGCGGCAATTCGACGCCTTGCCGTGGCCGAACCCACCCGGCCATTTTGCAGCATGGTGCGAGGCGCGCACCGGCTATCCACTGATTGACGCCGCGATGCGGCAGTTAAATCAGACCGGCTACATGCACAACCGGCTGCGCATGGTGGTCGCGAGCTTTCTGACCAAGGACCTGCTGGTCGACTGGCGGCTGGGCGAACGCTATTTCGCCGACAAGCTGATCGACTTTGATTTGGCAGCCAACAGTGGTGGCTGGCAGTGGGCGGCGTCGGTCGGCTGCGACGCGCAGCCCTGGTTCCGCATTTTCAACCCGGTGACGCAGTCCGAGCGCTTCGACCCGCAGGGTAAATTTATATGCCGCTACCTGCCCGAACTGGCCGCGTTGCCGGACAAGTTCATCCACGCGCCATGGACGCTGGCTGCAGCCGAGCAAAAGCGACTCGGCGTGGTGATCGGCAGTGATTATCCCGCGCCCATCGTTGACCACGCGACCCAGCGTGCGCAAGCGTTGGCATTGTTCAAAATGGGTGCGACCGATCTTGGGTTAACTATCGTGCCTGAAGATGGGGAATAAGCTTGCCCATGTCCTTATTGCCGAGCAATAAATCACCAGGGTTCGATGCTTGAAGGGGGCGCTACAGATTGTGATCACGATGTTGACGTGCATTGCAGGGGCAGGAGTCGACCCATTACTGACCTTTGAACCTGTAAAAAGCAGCCGCTCGCCTCCTTCATTCAGAAGTTCAAGCTAAGTTGAACGCTTCCGGTGAGTCTGGTTG
>NCHD01000135.1 GCA_002257045.1 Hydrogenophilales bacterium 16-61-112
CGTCTGGACCTGGAACGCCATCGGCAAGCAAAAAGGGGCGTGGGGCTTGAAGGAAGATGCGTCGGAAGCGACCAAGGGCTTCCTGCTCAACCACCTGATTTCCGAATTGCTGCCAGAAAAAGCAGGCGAGCGTCGCGTCACCAATTCCGACCCGGTGACCGGCCAGGCAGCCTGGTTCGACCTGCGCGTGCGCATCTGGAAGGCGGAACCCGGCGAGACCGGTTCGTGGCCGCAGTTCGATGCGTTGAAGGCCTTGCCGGGCGATGAGCGCTACGACCGTCCCGACGTGCTGCGTTACGACGCACGCACCCACGAGAAGAATTAAGAGAGAGCAGACATGAAACTAGGTTTGGTTATTGATCTGGACGTTTGCGTGGGGTGTCACGCCTGCGCAATCGCCTGCAAGGAATGGAATGCGTCCGGCACCACCGGCCCACTGTCGGACTACCAACCCTACGGTGCTGAGCCGTCTGGCGTGTGGTTCAACCGGATTCGCCATTACGAAATGGACGAGTATCCGAACAACAAGACCATCAACTTCCCGATGTCGTGCAACCACTGCGAGGACGCAGCATGCGTCACCGTATGCCCGACCGGTGCATCCTACAAACGTGCCGAAGATGGCATTGTGCTGGTTGACCAGGACAAGTGCATGGGGTGTAACTATTGCTCCTGGGCTTGCCCGTATGGCGCACGTGAACTCGACCGGTCGAGCGGCACCATGAAGAAATGTACGCTGTGCATCGACCGCATTTACGATCTGGATCTGCCAGTCGAGGAGCGCCAGCCGTCTTGCGTGTTGACGTGCCCCGCGCACGCCCGCATGTTCGGCGACTTTGACGATCCCGATTCGGCTGTGTCGCGTGTTGTGCGTGAGCGCAGCGGCTATGGCCTCATGCCCGAACTGAACTACAACCCGACCAACCAGTATCTGCCGCCGCGCAGCACACCGGTGATTCCGATTGACGCCAAGCCCAAAGGCGGCCTCAAGGAAAGCATCAAGCAGTTTGCCAACAAACTGGTTCGGCGTTGAACCCAACTAGACCTCCGCAGGAGTAACCATGCATCCCGCTTTTTCCGTTATTTTCTTCACCGTTGCATCGGGCGCAGGCTTCGGCTTGTTTTCGCTGCTGTTCATTGCCGACACATTCAAGCTCGGGGGGGGGTTTAGCCGTGAACAACTCATTATCGGCGGACTGATCGCGCTGGCCTTGATCGTGTTCGGCTTGCTGTCGTCCACTTTTCACCTCGCCAACCCTAAAAATGCCTGGCGGGCGTTTAACCGTTTCCGCACGTCCTGGCTGTCGCGTGAAGGGGTGTTTGCTGTTGTTTTCATGCCGCTGGCGCTGGCTTATCTGCTCTGCATCTGGTTTGACGCGCCTCTGTGGCTGCGTGAACTGACTGGGTTGCTGTCCGCTGTGCTGGCGTGGATTACCGTGTTTTCGACAGGCATGATTTACGCCTGTCTGAAAACGATACGCCAGTGGCATTCACCGCTGGTGCCCGCCAACTATCTCGCGCTGGGCTACGCAAGCGGCAGCTTGATACTCCTGCTGGGCGCCGTCATTTCCGACCTGGACACTCTGCCTTATATCGCCATGGCGGCTTTGATCCTGTCAGTAGCGGCCGTGTTGAAAGCCATTTATTACTTCTGGATCAGCAGCCCGGGGCTGGGGCCGACCATCAACACGGCCACCGGCCTGACCCGTGCCAAGGTCAAACTGCTGGACACCGGCCATACGCATGGCACCTTCCTGACTCAAGAGTTTGGGTTTCAGCTGGCACGCCAGAAAGCAGGCCTGCTCAAGGTTGTGGTTTTTGTGCTGGGCTTTGGACTGCCTGGATTGATGCTGGTCTGGGTATTTAACCAGCAGGGCGGGCAGGTTGCCGCAATCGTCGCAGTGGTCGGCGGGATCATCGGCGCAGCCGTTGAGCGCTGGCTGTTTTTCGCGGAAGCGCGCCATGTAGTGAATCTTTATCACGGCGCCCAGCGCTGCTAATAAACCGCCCGTCTGGCTGCAAGGGGACACGGTATGCGTGCCCCCGTTTTTTTGGTACATTAGCCGATTCTAATTTTCAGATTCAGAACGGAGTAAGCATGTTTGGACTGAATGGTTTCAGAGAGCTTGATCCCCTCGCCGTCAAGGCAATCGCAGCCAATGGCGCCTACCTGATCGACGTCCGCACGCCTGAAGAGGTTGCACAGGGCGTGATAGATGGCGCGATTCATATCCCGTTGCATCTGCTGCCGCTTCGTGCTGCCGATATCCCGCAGGACAAACCGGTTGTGATGTATTGCCGTTCCGGCGCACGTTCCGCGCAAGCCTGCTCGTTCATGGCATCCAAAGGCTTTAGCAATATGCATAACCTGTCCGGTGGAATCATGGCTTGGGCACGCTCGGGCAATGCATTGAGTCAATCGCGTTAAAAGACCATTCAAAACCTGGAATTTCCGGCCAAAAAGCAATTTTGAGGTTGCAATAGGGACACTTCTGGTTTAATGTTCCGCAGCATTTTTAGAACAGTCACACCGACTTTTAGGAGAATATTTTGAACTTTGATAAAGAACTCGATGCACGCGGCCTGAATTGCCCTTTGCCTATCCTGCGCGCAAAAAAATCCCTGGCTGAAGTTGAAAGCGGCCAAGTGCTGAAGATTCT
>NCHD01000136.1 GCA_002257045.1 Hydrogenophilales bacterium 16-61-112
CTGATCCAGCCGATCGCGATGGACGAAGGTCTGCGTTTCGCGATTCGCGAAGGCGGCCGTACCGTCGGTGCAGGCGTCGTGGCGAAAATCGAAGAATAATTGTTTATTGGCCGGCCCCTGGGGTCGGTAGGGTGGGATGGGGATTTTCCTGCCCGTGCGTAATACAGGCCAATAGCTCAATTGGTAGAGCGTCGGTCTCCAAAACCGAAGGTTGGGGGTTCGAGACCCTCTTGGCCTGCCACAGGATAAGCCTTAAGGCGTACAGCATTCATGGCTGACAAAATCAAGCTGCTGGTAGCGGTATTGCTGGTCATCGCAGGATTGGCCGGCTTTTATTTTTTTGCGGATGCGCCCGCCGTGGTTCGGGTGTTGTCCGTGATAACGGGTCTGGTGCTGGCGGGCGTCGTGGCTGGATTGTCGGCCCCGGGAAAGCGTTTTTTCCGCTTTGCGCTGGATGCGCGTGATGAGGCCAAAAAAGTCGTTTGGCCGACGCGCAGGGAGACCGTTCAGATGACGGGTGTGGTCATGGCGTTTGTGGTCGTGATGGCGCTGTTTTTGTGGGCTGTGGACAGCATTTTGCTGTGGCTGGTCAAGCTGGCTTTGGGACAAGGGAGTTGAGTATGCGGTGGTATGTGGTTCATGCCTACTCTGGCTTCGAGAAAAGCGTCGCGCGCAATTTGATTGAGCGTATCGAGCGCGCCGGCATGAAAGATCGCTTCGGCGAAATCATGGTGCCGGTGGAAGAAGTGGTTGAGATGAAGGGCGGTCAAAAAAAGACGGCCGAACGCAAGTTCTTCCCTGGCTACGTGCTGGTGCAGATGGAAATGGATGACGATACCTGGCACCTGGTGAAGAGCACCCCCAAGGTAACCGGTTTCGTGGGTGGTACGGCAACCAAGCCCGCACCCATTTCCGAAAAAGAAGTGCAGTCGATCCTGGATCAGATGCGCGAAGGTGTCGAAAAACCCAAGCCCAAGATTCTGTTCGAGGTGGGCGAGACAGTGCGTGTGATTGATGGTCCGTTCACGGACTTCAATGGCAACGTCGAGGAAGTGAATTACGACAAGAGCAAGTTGCGCGTGTCGGTGATGATTTTTGGCCGTGCCACACCCGTCGAACTGGGTTTTGGACAGGTCGAAAAAAGCTAGCTCGGGCTTCGGCCCGTTTGCAAGACTACTTCAGCGTCAGGCTGGTGTGGTGTCCGGTAAGACCGGAGAGGAGCGCGAGTAGGGCAACCCAAAGCGCGTTGGTACTCATTTATCAGGAGCCATCATGGCAAAGAAAATTGTCGGCTACGTCAAGCTGCAAGTCCCGGCGGGCAAGGCCAATCCTTCGCCCCCAATCGGTCCGGCGCTCGGTCAGCGAGGCCTCAACATCATGGAATTTTGCAAGGCGTTCAACGCCAAGACGCAGGGCATGGAGCCCGGTCTGCCAATTCCGGTTGTGATCACCGCATTTGCGGACAAGAGTTTTACCTTCATCATGAAGACGCCGCCCGCGACGATCTTGATCAAGAAAGCGATCAAGATCGACAAGGGAAGCGCCAAACCGCATACCGACAAGGTGGGCATCATTACTCGTGCCCAGTTGGAAGAAATTGCCAAAACCAAAGAGCCTGACCTGACCGCGTCGAACATGGATGCGGCGGTTCGCACCATCGCAGGCACGGCCCGTTCCATGGGCATCACGGTCGAGGGAGTCTGACATGGCTAATACATCCAAGCGCCTTCGCGCCCTGAAAGAGAAAATCGACCGCAACCGCAACTATCCCGTGATCGATGCGCTGGGTCTGGTCAAGGAAGCGGCAACCGCCAAGTTTGACGAGTCGGTCGATATAGCCATCAATCTGGGCGTCGATGCGCGTAAATCTGACCAGATGGTGCGAGGCGCTGTCGTCTTGCCCAAGGGCATCGGTAAATCGGTGCGTGTCGCTGTGTTTGCGCAGGGCGATAACGTGCAAAAGGCCAAAGATGCAGGCGCTGATATTGTCGGGTTCGATGATCTTGCAGCCGAAATCAAGGCGGGCAAAATGGATTTCGATGTTTTGATTGCGACTCCTGACGCCATGCGTGTCGTGGGTCAGTTGGGCCAGATTCTCGGTCCGCGCGGGCTGATGCCGAATCCGAAGGTGGGTACGGTTTCCCCGGACGTAGCGGGCGCGGTTAAAAACGCCAAGGCAGGTCAGGTTCAATACCGTACGGACAAGGGCGGTATTGTGCATTGCACCATTGGCCGCGCTTCCTTTGCCGCCGAAGACCTTAAGGAAAACCTGGCTGCATTGATGGATGCGCTACAGCGCGCCAAGCCGGCCAACTCCAAGGGTGTCTATTTCAAGCGTGTGTCAGTCTCCAGCACGATGGGAATAGGCGTTCGTGTAGACCAGGCGAGCGTAACGGCTTAACGAATGAAGGGCATCCCGGATTTGGGATGCTCGAATGAACTTTGGGTCGTCAGCCAGTTGTTCGGTTGACGAGTTGTCAAAGACCGTAGGTCTCCGCAAGGGGTTAAGTCGGATTATGTGCAGGTGGGTGACGCAAGTCCTCTGTTTGCACAAGTACGGGCCTACGCAGATGGTGTTCCCGAGCAGGATTTTCCTGTCAAGGCCGCCAGCCGAGGCTTCCCGTGGACACAAGCGGGAATGCTTCGTAACTGAGAA
>NCHD01000137.1 GCA_002257045.1 Hydrogenophilales bacterium 16-61-112
TGCGGATCGGCTTCGAACATTTCCAGGCAATCGATGAAATCCATGCCCTTGATCGGGTCGCCGCCGATGCCGACGCAGGTCGACTGCCCCAGGCCGAGTTGCGTGGTCTGGTAGACCGCTTCGTAGGTGAGCGTGCCGGAGCGCGAAACGATGCCGATTTTGCCTTTTTGGTGAATTGAGCCCGGCATGATGCCGATCTTGCATTCGCCCGAGGTGATGATGCCGGGGCAGTTGGGGCCGATCAGCCTGGCGCCGTTGGCACGCAGCGCGGCCTTGACGTTGAGCATGTCCAGCACTGGAATGCCCTCGGTGATACAGACGATGACGCCGACCCCCGCGTCAGCCGCTTCCAGAATCGAGTCGGCGGCAAAGGCGGCCGGCACGTAGATCATCGTCGCCTGCGCGCCGGTCTGCCGCACGGCATCGCGCACGGTGTTGAAGACGGGCAGGCCCAGATGGGTCTGGCCGCCCTTGCCTGGTGTCACGCCGCCGACCATTTTTGTTCCATAGGTCATCGCCTGTTCGGAGTGAAAACTGCCCTGCTTGCCGGTAAAGCCCTGGCAAATGACCTGGGTGTGCTGGTTGACGAGGATGCTCATTGCGCTTTCTCCACGGCAAGCTTCGCCGCCCGGGTGAGGCTTGCGGCGGCGAGGATCGCGAGGCCCGATTCAGCCAGCAGCCTGCGGCCCAGTTCGGCGTTGGTACCTTCGAGCCGCACGATCACCGGGACTTTCACACCCACTTCCCTGACTGCCTGAATGATGCCTTCCGCGATGACGTCGCAGCGCACGATGCCGCCAAAGATATTGATGAGTACGGCTTTGACATTGGCGTCGAGCAGGATGATCTTGAAGCCCTGCGCCACCGTCTCCGGCGTTGCGCCGCCGCCAACGTCGAGGAAATTCGCAGGCGTTCCGCCCTCCAGCTGGATCAGATCCATTGTCGCCATCGCAAGGCCCGCGCCGTTGACCATGCAGCCGATGTTGCCGGTCAATGCGACATAGTTAACGTTGGCCGCGTTGGCGGCGGCTTCCTTGGCGTCGATCTGGCTGTCGTCACGCAGCGCGGCCAGATCCTTGTGGCGATACAAGGCGTTGTCTTCAATGCTCATTTTGCAGTCGAGCGGCAGCACGCGATTGTCGGCGGTGACGACCAGGGGATTGATTTCGAGCAGGCTCAGGTCGTTGGCCATGAATACGCGATACAGGGCCGGCAACAGGCGGCAAAAATCCTTGTACGCCTCGCCCGTCAGTTCCAGCGCAAACGCCAGTGCGCGGCACTGGAAATCCTGCACGCCCAGCAGCGGATCGCAGATCTCGGTCAGCACTTTTTCCGGCGTGGCTTCGGCAACCTCCTCGATATCCATGCCGCCGGCAGCAGAGGCGACGATGGCCACGCGCTCGGTCTCACGATCGACCAGCAGCGACAGATACAGTTCGCGTGCAATCGGCAGGGTTTCTTCCACCAGCACCTGGTTCACCGGCTGGCCATCCGGTGCGTTCTGGTTAGTCACCAGCACGCTGCCAAGCAGCGTCGTTGCCAAGGCGCGCACCTCGTCTGCGCTTTTCACAAGCTTGACGCCACCAACCTTGCCGCGACCGCCTGCATGGATCTGCGCTTTCACTACCCAAGCCTCGCCACCAAGTTCAGCCGCAGCAGCGACAGCTGCCTCTGCGCTCGAGGCAGCAATGCCACGCGGCGTGGTAATGTTGGCCGATCGCAATATTTGTTTGGCCTGATACTCGTGCAGGTTCATGTTTGATGGAAGCTAGCCAAAACACGCATTTTGAAGCAAAGCCCGCTGATGCGGAAGCTGCAAACACCGTCATACGCGTGATTCCACGCATGGCCGATCTTGATCCGGCGGCGTGGAATGCGCTGGCGGGTGACTCGCCTTTCCTGCGCCACGCTTTTTTGCACGCGCTGGAAACCACCGGCTGCGTCGGTGCCGACATCGGCTGGGAGCCGGTTCATCTGGCACTGTTCCGTGACGGCAAACTCGACGCCGCGATGCCGCTCTACATCAAACACCATTCCTGGGGCGAGTTCGTGTTCGACTGGGCATGGGCCGACGCCTATCGCCGCCACGGACTCAGTTACTACCCCAAACTGGTGTGCTGCGTACCCTTCTCGCCCGTGCCCGGCCCGCGCCTGCTGGCCAGGAACGATGAAGACCGTGCCACGCTGATTCAGGCCGCACTCAAGCTGACGCAGGATCTGGGGTTTTCATCGTTCCATATCCTGTTCCCCACCGAGCCCGACCATGCCGCCCTCAACGCGACACCGCTGATGCACCGCAGCGGCTTTCAGTTCCACTGGAATAACGCGGGTTACGCGCACTTCGACGACTTTCTCGCCGCGATGACGCACGACAAACGCAAGAAAATCCGTCAGGAGCGGAAGAAACTGGACAAACTAGGTGTCACCTTTCGCTGGGTGGAAGGCCGCGACAGCACCGATGACGACTGGGATCATTTCATGCGCTGCTACGCCGACACCTACGCCCGCCACCGCAGCGACCCGCACCTTAACCGCGCCTTTTTCGCCGACCTGCGCACCAACCTGCCGGACAACCTGGTGCTCATCATCGCCGACCGAAACGGCATGCCCATCGCCTGCTCGTTCTGCATCAAGGACAGTCAGCGGCT
>NCHD01000138.1 GCA_002257045.1 Hydrogenophilales bacterium 16-61-112
GCGCCCTGCTTGAACACCATTATTTTACGGGGGCCGATATCTCGCCGCGGGTGGCAGTCAATTTCACTTTGACGCCAGGGCATGCCATTCGCCTAGGGATTTCGCGCGCCTATCGTTCACCTACCTTTTTTGAAGAGGCTGGGAATCAGGTTTTAATGAAAGAGAGTGGTGCTGCGGCCGATGTTGTCACCGTACCCTCGACTGGACTTGACCCCGAACGCATCCTCTCGCGAGAGATTGGGTATGTGGGGTATTGGCCGCCTTTGCGGCTGGAACTGGATGCGCGGCTGTATCGGGATACGATTGATCACTTCATCGGCCAGGTTAGAGCCGTCAATGCTTCTGATGTCCTGTGCGCTGGCAATCCAGCGCTCATCTGCTCCCCCAGGCCAAAAGTGTTCACGTTTGACAATATTGGCAGCGTCCATTCTCAGGGAGGAGAGTTCCAGTTGCGCTGGCGCCCCAGCCCGGCCTTGGACCTGAGCGTCCACTACGCCAGGGCATTTTTGACTACAGATACCTCGGACAAAAATTTCAAGGGGGACATACCCCAGTCTGTTCCCCGTGAAAGCTGGGGCATGCTTGCCAGTTATCGTCTGGGTTATGGCTGGGAAACCAGCGTGTTTGTACAGCGCAGCATGACCCAGAAATGGCTTACCGAGGGCGACATTACTGAAATGTTCACCCGCGTGGATGCCCGCCTGGCACACCGCTGGAAATGGCAGAGGCGCGACGTCGAAGCAGCGATCGTTGGACAAAACCTGGGCGACGACTACGCGGAGTTTCGAGATACCAACGTATTCAGCAAACGGGTATATGGCAGCCTGAGCCTGGCTTGGTGACGCAGCCGAGGCCACGGGATGTCGGGTGCGTGAGCCCGGTTTTTCCGGGGAGGGATGGCCTGCGTTTGGGGGCTTGCCTCCAGGCGCGTATAATCCCGCAACTTATTGATTATCGGAGAGCTTTTATGCCGATCTACGCTTACAAATGTGCGTCCTGCGGCTTTGCCCAGGACGAAATGCAAAAAATCTCGGACGCGCCCCTGGGCGTGTGCCCGTCGTGCGGCAAGGCCGATTACGCCAAGCAGCTGACCGCCCCGGGCTTTGCGCTCAAGGGCAGCGGCTGGTACGCCACCGATTTCAAGGGCAACGGCAGCAAAGGCGGGCGGTGTGAACCGTCCGCTTCTTTGTTTGTAACGCATGGCCCGTAGAGTCGATATTTCCATGAAACGTTATTTCATTACCGGCCTGTTGATCTGGGTGCCGCTGGGCATCACGCTGTGGGTGCTCGACCTGTTGATCGGCAGCATGGACCAGACGCTCACCGTGTTGCCCGCTGCATGGCAGCCGCACGCCTGGCTGGGCATGCGCATTCCGGGCCTGGGCGTCATCCTGACCCTGCTGGTGATCGTGCTCACCGGCGTGTTCGCCACCAATTTCTTCGGCCAGAAGCTGATCGACTGGACCGAGGCCCTGGTGGCGCGCATTCCGGTGGTCAAAAGCATCTACGGCAGCGTCAAGCAGGTGTCCGACACGCTGCTGTCCGGCAACGGTCACGCGTTCCGCAAGGTCTTGCTGGTGCGCTATCCGCATCCGCAGGCATGGTCACTGGCGTTTCAGACCAATGTGCCGAACGAGGTGGCGATCATGCTGCCCGAGGCGCATGTGGCGGTGTTCATTCCCACCACGCCGAGTCCGGTCAACGGGTTTTATTTTTACGTCAAAAAAAGCGAGGTCATCGAACTGGATATTCCGGTCGATCGCGCGCTCAAGTACATTATTTCGATGGGCGTGGCCTCCGGCGAATCGCGTCCCGTCATCCAACAATAGATAGCGATCAGGAAACAGCATGCGGACTCATTATTGCGGCGCGGTCAGCGCCGACGACATTGGCAAAACCATCACGATCTGCGGCTGGGCGCATCGCCGGCGCGACCACGGTGGCGTCATTTTCATCGACCTGCGCGACCGTGAAGGCATGATGCAGGTGGTGATCGACCCTGACACCCCGGCCGCGTTCAAGCTGGCCGAAGAGGTGCGTTCCGAATTCGTGCTGAAGATCGAAGGCCTGGTGCGCGCCCGCCCGGCCGGCACCGAAAATCCCAACATGCCCACCGGCATGGTCGAAATGCTGACGCGCGACCTCGAAGTGCTGAACGCCTCGCTGACGCCGCCGTTCCAGATCGACGACGACAACATCAACGAAAACATCCGCCTGCAGTACCGCTACCTGGACCTGCGCCGCGAGCCGATGCAAAAGAACCTCAAGCTGCGCTACCGCGTGTCCAAGATCATGCGCGACTACCTCGACACCCACGGCTTCATGGAAGTCGAAACGCCGATGCTGACGCGCAGCACGCCGGAAGGCGCGCGCGATTACCTGGTGCCATCGCGGGTGCACGACGGCATGTTCTACGCGCTGCCGCAGTCGCCGCAGCTGTTCAAGCAGTTGTTGATGGTGGCAGGCGTCGACCGCTATTTCCAGATCACTAAATGCTTCCGCGACGAAGACCTGCGCGCCGACCGCCAGCCCGAATTCACCCAGGTCGACCTCGAAACCTCGTTCATGGGTGAAGCCGAGATCATGGCGCTGGTCGAAGGCATGATCCGCGACATGCTGCAGAAGGCGCAGGGCGTCGAGTTTGCCGACGCCTTCCCGCGAATGACCTATCACGAGGCGATCAATCGCTATGGTTCCGACAAGCCCGACATGCGGGTGACGCTGGAAATCGTCGACGTCGGCGATGCGATGAAAGAGGTCGCGTTCAAGGTGTTTTCCGGCCCCGCCAACGACGCCAAGGGCCGCGTTGCCGCGCTGCGCATCCCCGGCGGCGCGAGCCTCTCCCGCAGCGAAATCGACGCCTACACCGAATTCGTCAAAATCTATGGTGCCAAGGGCCTGGCCTACATCAAGGTCAACGACGTGTCGCAGCTGAACGAAACCGGCCTGCAGTCGCCCATCGTCAAGAACCTGTCCGAAGCTGCGCTGAAAGCCGTGATGGAGCGCACCGGCGCGCAAAACGGCGACCTGATCTTCTTCGGCGCCGACAAGGCCAAGGTGGTCAACGACGCGCTCGGCGCGCTGCGCCTGAAAATCGGCCACGAAAAAGGCCACCTTGACGGCCGCGCCTGGGCGCCGCTGTGGGTGATCGATTTTCCCATGTTCGAATTCAACGAGGACGAGAACCGCTGGGACGCGCTGCACCATCCGTTCACCGCGCCGAAAGACGGCCACGACGAATGGCTCGCCACCGATCCCGGCAAGTGCCTGTCGAAAGCCTACGACATGGTGCTGAACGGCTGGGAAGTTGGCGGCGGCTCGGTGCGCATCCACAAGCAGGCGGTGCAGGACAAGGTATTCGCCGCGCTCAACATCGGTGAAGAGGAGCGCCGCGAGAAATTCGGCTTCCTGCTCGACGCGTTGCAATACGGCGCGCCGCCCCATGGCGGCCTGGCGTTCGGCCTCGACCGTCTGGTCACCCTGATGACCGGCGCCGAGTCGATTCGCGACGTCATCGCCTTCCCCAAAACCCAGCGCGCCAGCTGCCTGATGACCAACGCGCCGAACGTGGTGGACGACAAGCAGTTGCGCGAATTGCATATTCGCCTGCGGCGCGGATGTTGCAGCGATCGCCAATGCGCCCGGCACCGCCGGCTCGTTCCGCGTGTATGCCTACCTCGCGCAGCAATACGGCGCGATCAACGCCGAAGCCGCCGCCGAAGGGCTGGCCATTTTTGCCGAACACACCGAAGACGCCAGCCTGCATCCCGGCAAGCATCCCAACATCGACCGCCTGATTGCCGTTCTGGCCACCGGCATTCCGCTCAATGCCCGCATCGAAAACGCATAAAGTCCCGGTTTCCGTCCTGGTCGTCATCCACACGGCCGATGGCCAGGTGCTGATGCTGGAGCGCGCCGACGCGCCGGGGTTGTGGCAGTCGGTCACCGGCTCGCAGGACGCGGGCGAAACCCTCGCGCAAACCGCGATCCGCGAAGTGCGCGAGGAAACCGGCCTCGACGCCAGCCAGTTTGCGCTCACCGACTGGGGCATCGTTATGCGCCGGGCGTCACGCACAACACCGAGCATGTGTTCGGGCTGTGCCTGCCCAATGTTGTGCCCATCATGCTGGCGCCGCGCGAACACCTGCAATACTGCTGGCTGCCGCGCGACGAAGCCGCGGAACGCTGTTTCTCACCCAGCAATGCGGCCGCGATTCGCCGCCTGCCCAACGCGTGATTTTCCGATGAGCATCCCGCTTCATATTGCCAGTTACAACATCCACAAGGGCCTGTCGCAATTTAACCGGCGGCTGACGGTGCACGAACTGCGCGACCGCCTCGGCAGCCTGGGGACCGACATCGTGTTTTTGCAGGAAGTGCAGGGCGGGCACAACCTGCGTCTCGGCCGTTTTCCACTCTGGCCAAAAGAGCCGCAGCACGAGTTTCTGGCCGGGCACGTCTATACCGAATTTGCCTACGGCAAAAACTGCGTCTACGACAGCGGCCATCACGGCAATGCCATCCTGTCGCGCCACAAGATCCTGTCGTGGGAAAACGAAGACATCTCCGCGCACGCCTACGAGAGTCGCGGCATGCTGCATTGCGAAATCGAGGTGCCCGGCATGGACGTGCCCGTCCATTGCATCAATGTTCACCTGGGCCTGACCGAGCGCGGCCGCACGCGCCAGTTGCAAATGATCGCTGCCCGCGTGCGCGCGATGGTGCCGGACAGTGCGCCGCTGATTCTGGCTGGCGATTTC
>NCHD01000139.1 GCA_002257045.1 Hydrogenophilales bacterium 16-61-112
GCAGAAGCTGAGGCAAACTACTACCGGCAACTCGCCAGTCAGGCCGAGACAATAGCCTGACTTAAACCAAATGGCCTCCACGATTCCCGGGGCGGTTCATCTTGCTGGTCTGTTTTCCGCAGCCTGCGGCCAATGCGGCAATCAGTGCTATCAGTAGTAATCGCCTCATGCTGTTTCCTCATATTCCAAATCATTCATTGCTCGGCCCTTTACTGATCTGCGTAAGACGCATTATCCGCAGGCGTATTGCGTTGGATGTGCGTCGCAGCAACAGCGTGCAAACCGTGCCGTCACCTCTGACCTGGTTTTGACTTTCTACCCCTCTCAGCCCCGCCGGAAATTGAGCCTGCCGGGTGGATCAGCGGCAAAGGTGTCTGAAGCCCCGCTCACAAAAATTAATCAGCATTACAAAAGCGGGGCGAGTTCTTTGACGCCCACCCGGCGGGCTCAATTTTCGGGGTTTCGGGGATGTCGGGGTCGCCTTCTTTTGGTTACTTTTCTTGGCGAGACAAGAAAAGTGACTAGCAGCCGGGCTACCCCCGGCCAACTAGCCGTAGTCAGGTGGACGCCTTCCGGCAAACCCACAATCAGGCCAAACATTTCACGCTTCCAACGCCCGCACCCGCTCCCATTCAAAACACACCCCAGGATCCGTCTTGCGCCCCGGCGCAATCTCGCTGTGTCCCACCACTGCCCGAATCGGATAAGTCTGTTTCAGCGCGTGCAGCAACGGAAGCAGGCTGGCGTACTGGGCTTCGGTGAAGGGCATGTCATCCGTGCCTTCCAGCTCGATGCCGATGGAAAAATCGTTGCAGCGTTCACGCTCGCTCCAGCTCGATACCCCGGCGTGCCACGCACGCAGTGTGCATGGCACGAACTGGATCAGGCTGCCGTCGCGGCGGATGAAGAAATGCGCCGATACCTTGATGCCTCGGATGCCTTGGTAATACGGATGCGCATCCCAGTCGAGCTGGTTGGTGAAAAGCTCGATAACCGCATCGCCGTCGAACACGCCGGGCGGCAGCGAGATGTTGTGGATGACGATGAGCTCGATGGCCATGCCGTCCGGGCGGGCGTCGCAGTTGGGCGAGGGCAGGCGGCGGGCATCCGCCAGCCAGCCGGAAGCATCAAGAACGTGGGGAAGGGGGGCGGGTTGCAGCATGGCTCAAGCTTACCCGACCCGCGCAAGGTCTGGAAACATCGCTTAGACTTCCGGTTTTCGTCGAATCACGTGTCCGTTATGACCCCGCTCTGGAATTCGATTACCTGCATGTCACCCGCTATCGCGGCAAGACGCACGGCGGCGAGATCGAATGGAAGGTGTTGCCGGGGCAAAGCGTGGCCGGCCGTCATGTGCTGGTGCTGGACGATATTCTGGACGAGGGCGAAACGCTGGCGGCGATCCGCGACAAGCTGCTTGAAATGGGCGCGGCGCGGGTGTGGTCAGCAGTGTTGACCAACAAGGACAACGGACTGGATAAGCCGATCCAGGCCGATTTTGTGGGGCTGGATGTGCCCAACCGCTATGTGTTTGGCTGCGGCATGGACGCTTACGGGCTGTGGCGCAATCTGCCCGCTATTTACGCTTTAAAGGACAAATAAAAATGTTGGGAATCATCGGCGGCACCGGGCTGACGCAGCTCGCCAATCTGGAAATCACCCATCGCAAGGTGGGACGTACCCCTTATGGCGAGCCATCCGGCGCGCTGACTTTCGGCCACATTTGCGATCAGGAAGTGATTTTTCTGGCGCGCCACGGCTATGGCCACACGATTCCGCCGCACGAGGTGAACTACCGCGCCAACTTGTGGGCGCTGAAGGAACACGGCGTGGATCGCGTGGTGTCGGTGGCGACGGTGGGCGGGATTCATCCCGAACTGATCCCAGGCATGCTGGTGATTCCCGATCAAATCATCGACTACACGCATGGCCGCGCCGCCACCTACCATGTGGGGGGGGAAAAACAGGTTACCCACTTCGATTTCACTTTCCCTTATTGCGCTGCGATGCGCGCAGCGTTGCTGCAAGCCTCGATCAGCGCCGGGATCAGCCTGCGCGACGGCGGCGTGTATGGCGCGGTGCAGGGGCCGCGGCTGGAAACGGCTGCCGAAATCAACCGGCTGGAGCGCGACGGCAACGACATGGTGGGCATGACCGGCATGCCGGAAGCCTATCTGGCGCGTGAACTGGGGCTGTGTTACGCGGCGGTGGGCGTGGTGGTGAACTATGCGGCCGGGCGTGGCCTGTCGGCGGACGGTATCCAGATGGAGGAAATCCAGGCGGTGCTGGGCGAGTCGATGCTGCAGGTGCGACATTTGCTGGAGCAGCTGGTGACCAACGATGGCACTTCGTGCGCGGTCTGAACCATGTGGCTGGCGCGCGCGTTGCAATCACAGGGGTTTGGTTCACGCAAGGGCTGCGTGTTGCGAGTACGCTCGGGGGCCGTCTCGATCAACGGCGTGGTGTGCGACGACCCCGAGCATGAAGTTGACCCGGACGGGCTGGAACTGACGATCGATGGCGTCACCTGGGCGTATCGCGAGAAGGCTTATGTATTGATGCACAAGCCGGCTGGGTACGAGTGCTCGCACAAGCCCAAACACTATCCCAGCGTGTTTTCCCTGTTGCCGTCGCCCTTGATCGAGCGTGACGTGCAATGTGTGGGGCGGCTGGATCAGGACACCACCGGTTTGCTGCTGTTTTCCGACGATGGCCAGTTTATTCACCGCATGACCTCGCCGAAAAAAGGCGTGGCCAAGGTGTATCGCGCCACCTGTGTCGACGCAGTGGATGCGGCGATGCTGGACGCCCTGCGAAGCGGGGTGCTGCTGAACGACGAGCCCGCGCCGATTGCGGCGCTGGCGTGCGAAGCGCTGGATGACCACAGCCTGCAGCTGACCCTGGCCGAGGGTAAATACCACCAGGTCAAACGCATGATCGGCGCCACCGGCAACCGGGTAGACAAGCTGCATCGCGTCGCCATCGGCGATTTTATCCTGCCCGCAAGCCTGGCGCCCGGCAGCTGGTGCTGGCTGGAGGCCGCCGATTTGCAACAACTGGAGCAGCCATGGCGATCCGTGAGGTCCTGAAGATGGGCGATCCGCGCCTGCTGACACCGGCGCTGCCGGTGGCGGATTTTGCGTCCCCCGAACTGGCGCAATTGATCGTCGATATGCACGACACCATGCGCGCGCTGAACGGCGCGGGTCTGGCGGCGCCGCAAATTGGTGTGGGGTTGCAGGTGGTGATATTTGAAGTGGCTGCCAATCCGCGTTATCCGGACGCTGAAAGCGTGCCGTTCACCGTTTTGATCAATCCGGTGCTCACGCCCCTGTCCGATGAACTGGAAGAAGGCTGGGAAGGCTGTTTGTCGGTTCCTGGCATGCGCGGCCTGGTGCCGCGCCACACGGGATTGCGCTATCAGGGATTTGATGCGTCGGGGCAGCCCATTGATCGCAGCGTGAGTGCGTTTCATGCCCGCGTCGTGCAGCATGAGGTCGATCATTTGCACGGCATCCTGTATCCGTTGCGGATCCGCGATTTGCGTAATTTCGGCTTTACCGAGACCTTGTTTCCCGGACAAAACCTGCAGGACGACTGAACGGTTTGGGGCTTGCTGGCACGCATTTAGCATGCCTAAAGTTGTATCGGTCATCGCCGCTAACCTGAAGCGTAACCGTGGGCGAGGTGCTCCGGTGCAAGCTGCAAAACAATGAGCGTAGCAAAACCAAACGATCAGGCTCGGCACCGTCGTTACCCGACCGAAGCGGTGATGAGCGAAGCGTTACAACTGGACAATATCGCGACCCGGCTGATGAAAGTGCAGCAGCACTGGAACGACCCGGGCCGAGCGAGCCAGCTAGCCGATGCGCTGGCGGCCAGTCGCGTCGTGTGGCATGGCATTCAAAACGCTTTGGCGGAAAGCACGCTGGCGATTCCGGTTGAAATTCAGCACAACCTGCTGATCCTGTCGGTGTACGCAGACGGAAAAATCAATGATTGCGAGGCCACGCCCAGCACCGAAGGGGTAGGGAGCCTGGCCGCTTTGACGCGGACACTGGCCGTGCGACTGAAGGAATGGCGGGTGGCAGCATGAAAGCGATGCCAGCATTTCATTCAAACCTTGAAATCAGCCTGGCTGACGTGACCGGCGTGAGTGGAACGGTGCGTCCCGGGCGGGGCGGGGTACGTGTGAAGACGGACCTGGAAAAGAAAATCAAGAAACCGGCTGAGGGCGTCCGCAAAAAATCGCCTCCTTCACGCAAGGCCCCGGCTCGCGGGCGTTATGTCGATGAATATGCGCGTCCGCCTGCCTGATTCGTAGGCAGTTTGACTACTTCAGCACGCTCAGTATGTCGGCTTCCAGCGCTTGTTGATTGGCTGGTGTCAGCAGTCCCTCTCCCCGGATCAGGAACGTATCCTCGACGCGCTCGCCCAGTGTGTCGATTTTTGCCGCATACACGCTGACGTCGTGTCGCATCAATACTTCTGCCACAGCAAACAGCAGGCCACCGCGGTCGGCGCAGATAATCGACAGCATGTGACCGTGCCCTTGCGCATCCACCTCCAGCCGCACCGTGGTCGGGTAGGGATGGTGGCGTTGGTGGCGCGACAATCGGCCGCGCGGTGCGGCCTGCATCGGCTGAGCGGGGTCGAGGTCGCGCGCCAGTTCGTGTTCGACATAACTCAGAAAATCGCGGTAATGGATGCCGCGATTGGCCAGATCCATTACCTGAAAGCTGTCAAGCGCATAGCCGTGCTGGGTCGTGTGGATCTTGGCTTCGAGAATGGTGTACTGAATGCGCGCAAAAAATCCGCAGATACGGGCGAACAGATCAGGACGGTCCGGGGTATAGACCAGTACCTGGATGCCTTCTCCCACCGGCGACAGACGTGCTTGCACAACGGCTTGCGTGCTATGGGTACGGCGCCACAGCATGCGTGCCTGCCAGGCGATGTCGCGAACGTCATAGCGAACGAAATAACGCCCATCGAGTTGCTGCCATAGCGCGTCGGGGGCGCTGTTGGGCAGCCCGTAGAGGGCGAGCTTGATCCGTGCCTCTGCCTGCTTGGCTGCAATGTTGGCCATGGCCTGATCGCCACCGGCAAGCTTGGCCAGGGTGGCGTGATAAAGGTCTTCCAGCAGTTTGCCCTTCCAGGCATTCCATACTTTGGGGCTGGTACCGCGGATGTCGGCCACGGTCAGCAGATACAAGGCGGTCAGCCGACGACTATCGCCCATGCGTGCAGCAAAGGCAGCAATCACATCCGGGTCGCTGGTGTCTTCCTTTTGCGAAGTGCGCGACATCACCAGATGCATGCCAACCAGCCAGGCAACCAGTTCGCTGTCAGTCTTGTCGAGGCCGTGCTGGCGGCAGAATCGCCGGGCATCGATCAGGCCGAGCTCGGAGTGGTCGCCGCCACGGCCTTTGGCAATGTCGTGAAACAGGGTGGCCAGATAGAGCAGCTCGGGTTTGTCGAACGCCGTAATCAGGCGGTGCGCAAGCGGAAACTCGTGGGCGAACTGCGGCACGGTAAAGCGCCGCATGTTGCGCAAGACCATGAGGATCGCGTAATGCCGACCGGTTGGCGCAGCAATGCCATGAAAAGCGCGCGATGCGGGTGATGGGCGCGAAAAGCCGCATCGATCTGCGTGCTGCCGCGCCATAGCGCACGCAGGGTGGTCGGCTCGAATCCGGCGAGCAAGGGGTGCTGGGCGTGAACGATAAAAATCCGCAGCAGGGAATCGGGTTTGCGCTGGAACAGGTCAAGCTCGCGGGCTTCGAGCAAATTGGCGCGCAATTGAAAGTCGGCGTCGATTGGCTGCGGTGGCGCAGTCACCGGAAATAGCCGTACCCGCAGCGACTGGATCAGGATGTCGTTGGCGCGCTGGATCAGCTTGGCGGCACGATAGTAAGTCTGCATCAGGCGCTCGCCCGCGCGTTTGTTTGCTGTGGCAGCAAGCCCCAGGCGCTCGGCGAGCTCGGTCTGGTAATCAAAGGCCAGGCGGTCATCACGCCGACCTGCCAGGATATGCAAATGGATACGCAGCGCCGCCACGCTGCGTTCGGCCTGGGCAATGCGGCGAGCCTCGGCCCGGGTCAGCAGCCCCGCGCAGGCAATCCCATTCCAGCCGCCCCCGATGTCGCACGCCTGCGCCAGCCAGTGAATCGTATGCAGATCGCGCAGCCCGCCCGGGCTGTCCTTCAGGTTGGGTTCGAGTTTGTAGGCACTGTCGTCAAAGCGCGCATGTCGGGCGCGTTGTTCCGCAAGCTTGCCGTCGAAAAAACGCTGGGCGTCGAAGCGCGACTGAAAAGCATTTTCAAATTCGCTGAACAACGCACGATTGCCCCACAGAAAACGGGCCTCCAGCAGGTTGGTTTCCACCGTAATGTCGGCTTCGGACTCGGCGAGGCAGACATCAATGGTGCGTACGCTGTGGCCGATTTCCAGCCCGACATCCCAGCATGCCCGTACCCAGTTCTCCAGCGTGATTTGCTGCTCGGCAGTGGGTTCGTGTGGCAATAACAGCAGCAGATCTACGTCTGAACCCGGAAACAGCTCGCCACGCCCAAAACCGCCGACAGCGCCGAGACAAAAGCTATCGGGCAGCGCAAGTCCGACACAAATTTCTGCCAGCACGCCCTCCACCAGATTGGCGTGGCGCGTCAGGTAAAGCGAAACCGCAGGTTTCTTGAGATAAGCCGCAGCCAGCGCCGCGCGGCGGGATTTAAGCCGCTCGCGCAGATCGGCAAACGGCGGAGCGCTCACGCGGTCTTGTGCGTGAGGTCGGGTACGGCCGGGCTGCCGCTCGATACCGTCATCACCTCGAAACCCGTTTCGGTGACCAGCACGGTGTGTTCCCACTGCGCAGACAGGCTGCGATCCTTGGTCACAATCGTCCAGCCGTCCGGCATTTGGCGAATGTCACGCTTGCCCGCATTGATCATCGGCTCGATGGTGAAGGTCATGCCGGGCTCCAGCAGCAGACCGGTGCCGGGCTTGCCGTAGTGCAGCACCTGCGGGTCTTCGTGGAACACCCGGCCGATGCCATGGCCGCAAAATTCGCGTACCACGCTGTAGCCGCTGTTTTCGGCAAAACGCTGGATCGCGTGGCCAATGTCGCCCAGCCGCGCGCCGGGTTTCACCTGATGGATGCCGATCCACATCGCCTCATAGGTGATCTGGATCAGCCGCCTGGCCTGCGGTGTCGTCTCGCCCACCACAAACATGCGGCTGGTGTCGCCGTGCCAGCCATCCTTGATCACCGTGATGTCGAGATTCACGATGTCGCCATTTTTCAGCACCTTGTCACCCGGCACGCCATGACAAATCTGGTTGTTGACCGAGGTGCAGATGGATTTGGGGTAAGGCACATGGCCGGACGGCGCGTAATTCAGCGGCGCCGGGATCGTGCCCTGTACGTTCACCATGTAGTCGTGGCAGAGCCGGTCGAGCTCACCCGTGGTGACGCCGGGTTTGACGAAGGGGGTGATGTAATCGAGCACTTCCGAGCCCAGGCGGCCCGCAACGCGCATGCCTTCGATTTCAGCGCCGGTTTTGATGGTGACAGTCATGAGGGGATTGTGAATCAGGAAAGTCGCATTCTATCGCGGGTGCCGGGTGCGGAAACAGATGACGGGTCGAGTGACGCGCTGTGGGAGTTGTTGATGAGGTCAGTGGATAATGAATGTGCCACGATTGATCGAATATCTGCCGACTTGTGGACCCATACAGAAGCGAAAACCTAAAGGAGCCGTAAGCCGTGTTTCATCAGATAGAAATAACTGAACCGCCCCGGGAATCGTGGAGGCCATTTGGTTTAAGTCAGGCTATTGTCTCGGCCTGACTGGCGAGTTGCCGGTAGTAGTTTGCCTCAGCTTCTGC
>NCHD01000140.1 GCA_002257045.1 Hydrogenophilales bacterium 16-61-112
GCCGCCGGTGCAGCGCGCCGCGGCCTCGCCTTCGAGTCGCACCACGTGCGAGCCGCACTCTGGACAAACCGGGCAGGTTTGCAAAATATCGAACCGTGGCGGTGCGGGCTGCGGCCGCCGCTCCAGCACGGATGCGACCACTTCGGGAATCACGTCGCCCGCACGCCGCACGATCACGGTGTCGCCCACGCGCACATCCTTGCGGTCGATCTCGTCCTGATTGTGCAGTGTGGCGTTGGATACGGTCACCCCGCCAACGAATACCGGCGCCAGCCGCGCGACCGGAGTCAGCTTTCCGGTGCGACCCACCTGCACATCGATGCCGAGCACCGTGGTGAGCGCTTCCTGCGCGGGATATTTGTGCGCCACCGCCCAGCGCGGCTCACGTGTGCGGAAGCCCAATTCGCGTTGCAAATCGTATCGATTGACCTTGTACACCACGCCGTCGATATCAAACGGCAATTGATCGCGGCGTGCAGCGATGTCGTCGTGAAACTGGATTAGCGCCTCCGCGCCCAGCCCAATCGTACGTTCTCCGCACACCGGCACCCCCATTCGCTCCAGCGCAAGCAGCGTCTCGCTGTGGGTGGCAGGCATATCCTTCCAACCCACCACCTCACCTAGGCCGTAAACAAAAAAAGACAGTGGACGCTGCGCGGCAAGTTTGGGATCCAACTGACGGATGCTGCCCGCTGCGCCGTTGCGCGGATTCACCAATGTGGGCTTGCCCGCCTCGCGCTGGCGTTCGTTGTAGCGCTCAAAATCGTCGCGCCGCATGTACACCTCGCCGCGTACTTCCAGAACAGCAGGCGGCAATTCGGTTATCAGACGCAACGGAATGGCGTGCACAGTGCGGATGTTCTGCGTCACATCCTCGCCGGTTTCGCCGTCACCGCGCGTGGCGGCCTGCACAAACAGACCGTATTCGTAACGCAGGTTAATGGCGAGGCCATCGAATTTCAGCTCGGCCGCATATTCGACCAGCGGATCCGGCTCACGCAGACCGAGTTCCTTGCGCACCTGCGTATCGAATGCCTGCGCGCCGCTCGCTTCAGTATCGGTTTCGGTATGAATCGACAGCATCGGGACCGCGTGACGCACCGAAGCGAAACCATCGAGCGGCTTGCCGCCGACACGCTGGGTCGGTGAGTCGGGCGTGTAAAGCTCAGGGTTGTCGGCCTCAAGCGCCTGCAGTTCCCTAAACAATCGATCGTATTCCGCATCCGGAATGAGCGGCTGATCGAGCACGTAGTAGGCGGTGTTGTGACGCTCGATTTCCTGACGCAATGCGGTCACGCGCGCCATCACGTCAGGAGAAGCCATCAGGAAAACAAACGCAGCGCCCGCCGGGAACCGGATGGTACGCCGCGCGCTTCCATGCGTTCGTAAATCTGCATGAGCTGGGTGCGGATTTTTTCGATACCGGTATCAGTCAGCGGTCGCAGGTTGTCATCCACCAGGATACCGCCAACTTCGTTGGCGAGCTTGCGGCCAAATGCCACCATGCCGTCAAACACCTTAAGGCCATCGGGCACGCGTGGAACGTCAAACTGCAAGGTCACGCCCTGCGACATTTGCCCCTCGACCACCTCGTTGGTAAAAGGCTCGGCATCGTGATTGCACAAGGCGTAAAGCTGTTCGCTGCGACTGTCGAGCAACTGGAAAACGCCGTCCATGCCCAGCACCATGCCCCCGCTTTCAGCTTCGTGAACGATACGTGCCAGGTTCACCGTGCCTTCGCCGCGCGCCACCACGTTCAAGCCGATCAGCACGTCGACGTCGACACAAAAACGGTCGATCGCCTGTGCGCGTTCGAGCGCTTCGACCACGTCATCACAGGCAACACGCAGACCATGCCTTTGTGCCATGGCCTGCATCAACTCGCACAGCGACATGAGCTGCTCTTCGAGCACGGCGCCATTGCGGTCTGCAAGCTGCATCGTGATGACCAGCTGCTGATAATGCACATCACGCCAGGGCTGCACTTCTTCCCATTGCGCAGCCCCGATCGGCAACCCCGTCCAGCGCACCGTCTTACCCAGCGTGCGGGTGTTGGTGTAGGCGTCTGCGAGCGCGTTGGCCTGCACGCCATCGCTCCCCAGACGAATGCGATATTCGATCAGCTCATCATAGGGTGCGGCAGGCGTGGCAGTGGGCTGACCGGGCGACGAGGGCGCTGCCGGAGCAGGGCGTACGCTCCGCGCTATTGCGTCCGCGGCAAAGACAGGCTCCGCCTCGGGCCGGGGCGGCTGCGTATCGACGCGCATCAGCGGTGTCGTGCTTTCTGCTGTCGCGGTGTCATCTGCTGGACCCAGTGCGGGTTCAAGCCGGTTATGAACATCACGCGCGGGCACTGCCGCATCGCGCTGCATCAACACATCGGCCACCGGCTCCTGAAAAGCGGCATTCGCCTGATTCCGGAAGCGACGCTCCTGAAACCAGTTAAAAGCCAGCACCAGCACCACGATGGCTGCGCCGACCACCAACAAGCTGATTTGCAAATCACTCATGCGTATTCCCAGACTGAAC
>NCHD01000141.1 GCA_002257045.1 Hydrogenophilales bacterium 16-61-112
GCATGCCACCCAGATCGGTGTCCGATTGTGTGTGGATGGCTCTGTCAGGGTCAGCGATGATGGACGAGGCATCCCTGTAGACCTCCATCCTCAAGAAAAAGAGCCCACGGTCGTGGTGGTGCTGACCTGTCTGCACGCCGGGGGCAAGTTCGACAAAACCTCCGGCGAAGGGGCTTACGCGTTCTCCGGTGGGCTGCACGGGGTGGGCGTCTCGGTGACCAATGCCCTCGCCACCCGCCTGGCCGTGACGGTTAAACGAGACGGCCAGATCCACGAAGTCGTATTTGCGGATGGCGGACAGGTCAGCAAGCAGCTCGCTGTCATCGGCAAGTGCGCCAAAAAAGAGACGGGCACAACGATTCATGTCTGGCCCGATCCCGTCTTCTTCGACTCGCCCAAAATCCCCGAGCGTGAACTCGCGCGTCTGCTGCGCGCCAAGGCCGTACTGCTGCCTGGCGTCACCTTCCGGCTGGAGATCGAACATGGCGACGCGGTTGAGGAGCACGTCTATTGCTACCAGGGCGGGCTGGTCGACTACCTGTCCGAGCAGGTGCCTCCTGACGAAGCCTTGGTGCCTGTTTTCGCGGGCGAGGCCTACGCGGACGGGTCCGATGGGTTTGCCAAAGGAGAAGGCGCGGCCTGGGCGATGACCTGGGCGGAGTCCGGCAGCTTCACTGAATCCTACGTCAACCTGATTCCGACCCTGCAGGGCGGGACCCATGAAGCCGGTCTGCGCGCCGGCGTCTTCGATGCGGTGAAGTCATTTGCAGAACATCACGCGCTGCTTCCGCGCGGTGTGCAGCTGCGGCAGGAAGATGTCACGGGGCGCATGTCTTTCGTTCTCTCCGCGCGACTGCTTGACCCCCAGTTCCAGGGGCAGGTGAAAGAAAAGCTCAACTCACGCGAGGCGGTGAAGCTCGTTTCGACGATGAGC
Source organism: Hydrogenophilales bacterium 16-61-112 (assembly GCA_002257045.1). Taxonomy (GTDB): domain Bacteria; phylum Pseudomonadota; class Gammaproteobacteria; order Burkholderiales; family Thiobacillaceae; genus Thiobacillus. The sequence continues at coordinate 935 of NCHD01000141.1, forward strand.
CGCGACCCCTTCGAAGTCTGGCTCAACGGTCACGTGGAGTTTGGCAAGGCCATCGCCGAGATGGCGTCCAGGGCGGCGGCGGCCCGTCTCAAGTCGGCCCAGAAAACCGAGAAGCGGAAAACCTCCGGGGTCGCTGTGCTGCCCGGCAAGCTGTCGGACGCCGCAACGGACGACCCGGTCATCCGTGAAATATTCCTCGTCGAGGGGGATTCCGCCGGTGGCAGCGCGAAACAGGCACGGGACCGCGAAACCCAGGCCATCCTGCCCTTGCGCGGCAAGGTGATGAACTCATGGGAAACCGACCCCAACGCGCTCTACGCCAACAAGGAAATCCACGACATCGCGGTCGCGCTCGGGGTGGAGCGGCACAAGCTCGGGGACAACCCAGATCTCGCCGGCCTGCGCTATCACAAGGTCGTGATCATGACCGATGCCGACGTCGACGGCGCGCACATTTCCACCCTGCTGCTGACGCTTTTCTTCCGCCACTTCCCGAAGCTGGTCGAACTGGGGCACATCCATGTGGCGCAGCCGCCGCTTTACCGGGTGGACTCGCCGGCCAGGGGCAAGAAACCCGCCCGCCGCCAATACGCCCTTGATGACGGCGAGCTGGTGGCGATCAAGGACCGCCTCGCGCTGGACGGAATCAAGCCGGAGGCGATTGAGGTCGGTCGCTTCAAGGGGTTGGGCGAGATGAACCCGTCGCAGCTGCGTGAAACCGCGATGGACCCGGCCACCCGGCGCGTCCTGCCCGTGCGCGCCACAGCCGGCGAAATGCACGCGGCGCTGAAGCTGTTCGACATGCTGATGGGCAAGAGCGCCGCCGCCGATCGGCGCGACTGGATGGAAGCAAAGGGCAATCTGGTGGAGGCTGACGTATGAGCAAGGCGGTTGAAACCCACACCCTGGACCTCTTCGGCAACCCGGATGAAGCGTCTTCCGGGTCCACGCCACCTCCCCCGCCGTCTTCCGGTGACGACGGCTTGAGTGGCGAAGACGGGCTGCCGCTGGGCATCTACGCGGAACGCTGCTATCTCGCCTACGCGATGAGCGTGGTGAAAGGCCGTGCGCTGCCCTACGTCGAGGACGGCATGAAGCCTGTCCAGCGTCGCATCCTCTATTCCATGCGCGAGATGGGTCTGACGTCGAGCACCAAGCACGTCAAGTCTGCCCGTGTGGTGGGCGACGTCATCGGCAAGCTCCATCCCCACGGCGACCAGTCGGTCTATGACGCCATGGTCCGCATGGCACAGAGCTTCACCCTGCGCTATCCGCTGATCGACGGCCAGGGCAACTTCGGGTCGCGCGATGGCGACGGCGCGGCCGCGATGCGCTACACGGAAAGCCGCCTCACGCCGGTCGCCGAACTGCTCTTGTCGGAGATCGACATGGGGACGGTCGACTTCGTGCCCAACTACGACGGCGCCTTCAAGGAACCCGCCCTGCTTCCGGCCCGGCTGCCCATGCTGCTGGCCAACGGGGCGTCCGGCATCGCCGTCGGCGGCGGGCGGATCATCACTGCTGCCGCAGATCTTCGCGCGGTCTATGAATCGGGTCGCGGCAGTGTGCGCGTGCGTGCGCAATGGACGGTGGAGCAGCTTGCCCGCGGCCAATGGCGCATCGTTGTCACCGAACTGCCGCCTGGCGTTTCCACCGCCCAGGCGTTGACCCAGATCGAGGCGCTGGCCAACCCGCAACCGAAGACCGGCAAGAAGGAACTGTCGCCGGAACAGAAGAACCTCAAGCAGGCGATCCTCGCCCTGCTGGACAGCACACGCGACGAATCGGACGAAAAAAATCCTGTTCGGCTGGTCCTCGAACCCAATTCACGGAACCATGATCCCGAGGCCTTCATGCGTTTCTTCCTGGCCCAGACCAGTCTGGAAACCAATGTGCCGGTCAACCTCACGGTGATCGGCCGGGATGGTCGTCCCGGCCAGAAGGGGCTGCTGGCGTTGATCGCCGAATGGGCGGGCTTCCGGGTCGACACGGTGCGGCGCCGCAGCCAGCATCGACTCGAAGTCGTTAACCGGCGCGTCCACATCCTCGAAGGCCGGCTGACCATTCTGCTCAACATCGACGAGGTGATCCGGGTCATTCGTGAGTCGGACGATCCGAAGTCCGACCTGATGGCCGCTTTCGACCTCTCCGAGGTGCAGGCCGATGACATCCTGGACATTCGCCTGCGTCAGCTGGCCCGGCTTGAATCCATCAAGATCGAAAAGGAGTTGAAGGAATTGCTGGGCGAACGCGACGAACTCAACCGCATCCTCGGCGACGGCAATGCCCTGACGTCTCTGGTCATCGACGAGATCCGCGCCGACATGAAGAAATACGGCGATGACCGCCGCACCCGCATCGAGGCAGCGCAGTCGGTGACCGCCTCAACGACGAGCGAAGAGTCCATGGTGGACGAACCGGTGACCGTCATCGTGTCGCTGAATGGCTGGCTGCGCACCCGGCAAGGCCATGGTGTCGACCGGGCATCCATCCAGTACAAGGCGGGCGATGG